>CBFDBV010000353.1:0-5251 GCA_965603135.1 uncultured bacterium | reverse complement strand
AAGCTGCCAGGTCCACGGAGTTCACGAACTTCGGCATGATGACCGCGATGATAACGAGCACGTTCGATGAGGACGATCCGCGGCGGCACATCTGGTCGCGGGGCGAGCTGCGTCATCTGCTCCGCGATCTCACCGAGCAAGCCCCCTTTCCCGCGACCGCGCGCGCAGACCCCGAGGTCGCAAGGGCGCGCGAGCGCATCACCATCGAACTTACGCTCACGCCCACCGGACAACCCATCGCCGCAGGCGGGCGAGTGGTCGTGCTGCTGCCGCAGTTCTGGGGCGGCATTGTGCAGGAGCGCGATCCCACCACCTTCCACCTGTGGGGCTCCCCGCAGACCTATCCGGGCTACGTCAGCGCTCACATCTGCGCCTTCGCCGAGAACCCGGAGACGCAGGTGGGAACGACCATCACCTGCTGCGGCTCCGTTCACACCGCAACTGACATCGTGCTCGAAGGCGCCGGCATTGCGGTGGGCGAGACGCTGACCGTCCTGGTTGGCGATCCGCGCGGACGGCCGCCGCTGACCATCGAATACGCGAGCACCTATCACTTCAGCGTCATCGTGGACGCGGACGGCTCTGGGCAGTGGCGCCGCGTCGCCCCGCAGCCGTCGGTGCGCCTGGAGGCCGGGCCGGCCGAGCGGCTGCGCATTACCGTCCCAGCCTCTGTCGAGCCGGGCGCGCCTCTGAGGCCGAAGATCGCCGCGCTGGATGCCAACTTGAACCTGGCGGATACGCCGAGCGACGCGGCAACCCAGGAGCGGGAGCGCGAGGGCGCGCGCGTCATCCTCGCCTCCTGCCCGGAGCGCGGCCTGGCGGGGGTCAGCAATCCCTGCGTGTCGGGGCCGTGGGCGGAGGGTCTGAACGTCTACTTCGGCGAGATCCACGCGCATGGGGAGATCTCCGACGGCATCGGGACCCTTGATGACAGCTACCGCTTCGCGCGCGATGCCCTTGGCCTGGACTTCGCCGCGATGGCGGATCACTTCGAGTACGGCCAGCCGTGCCTCTACTACCCGCACCGCGAACGCTGGCCCCGCACCGTGGAGGCGGCCGAGGAGTCCAACGCCCCGGGGAGCTTCGTCACTCTCCTGGGCTACGAGTGGGGCGGGAAGCCGCACATCAACGTCTACTACCGCAGCGGCGAGGGCAACGTCTTCCCGGCGGGCGCGCCGGGCTCGAAGACCGCGACCGAGTTGTGGGCACGGCTGCGCGAGCAGGGGCTGCCCGCCGTGACCATCCCGCACCACCCGAAGTTCCTGTCACGGCCCGACTGGAGCGAGCACGACGAAGAACTCCAGCGGCTGGTGGAGATCTACTCGACCTGGGGCTGCTCGGAGGAGGGAAATGAGGCGTGCGTGCAGGCCGCGCTTGCGCGTGGGCTGCGGCTGGGCTTCATCGCCGGCACGGACTGCCACATCGGCCGTCCCGGCCAGGGGAACCGGTCCTACGAGGGCGGCGGCCTGGCGTGCGTGTTGGCCCCCACGCTGACCCGCGAGGCGATCTTCGATGCCCTGGTTGACCGCCGCTGCTACGGGACCACCGGGGCGCGCCTGCTGCTCGACTTCCGGGTCAACGGGGCCCTGATGGGCTCGGAACTACCCGTCGCGCCGGGGCGGGAGATCGAGGTGCGCGCCCACGGCGAGGGCGAGATTGAGCGCGTCGAGATCATCAAGAACGGGGCCCTCGTCCACGACGTCGAGGTAGGGTCATCCCACGCCGATCTGACCTGGCACGACTCCGCTGAGGGCGCTGCCTGCTACTATGCGCGCGTCAGCCAGGTTGACGGGCATCGCGCGTGGAGCAGCCCTATCTGGGTCGGGTAGCCCTCGGCCTGCTTCAGGCTTCTGCCTCGTTGCGCTCGATTCTTATGTCCACTTCTCCCTGCGTCACCGTGCTGCCCGGCGGCACCGACTCCAGCAGCCAGACATTGCTGCCGATGACCGCCCCTTTGCCGATGACCACGTCGCCGCCCAGGATCGTCGCGCCCGCGTAGACGATCACATCGTCCTCCAGCGTCGGATGGCGCTTGATGCCCTTCACCGGGTTGCCATCGGCGTCGAGCGGGAAGCTGCGCGCGCCCAGGGTCACGCTCTGGTAGAGCTTCACGTTGTTGCCGATCTCGGTCGTCTCGCCCACGACCACGCCGGTGCCGTGGTCAATGAAGAAACTCTCGCCGATGGTCGCGCCCGGATGGATGTCTATGCCCGTATGCGAGTGGGCGTGCTCGCTCATCATACGCGGGATCAGCGGCACGTCGAGCTTGCACAGCTCGTGGGCGATTCGGTGGGTGGTGATGGCCGACAGGCCCGGGTAGCTGAGCATTATCTCGGCATAAGTGTGCGCGGCCGGGTCGCCGACGTAGGCCGCCTCCACATCCTTGATCAGCAGGCGGCGGACCTCGGGGAGTCTGGACAGGAACATGTTGGCCGTCGCCGCAGCGATCTCCTCAACGTCCTCGATGGGCTGGGCCTCGCCCGTGCTGGCGGCGTAGGCGCCCTTCCAGCGGAAGGGCAGGGCGCGGGCTATCTCGCGCCCCACCAGCCGATGGCCGCGTGACATTCGCTCCTGGATGAAGGCCTCGATGCCCTGGTCGTCGTCAAGTTCGGTCATCATCCGCCCGGGGAAGAGCACGTCCTGGAAGCAGTGCAGCGCCTCCAGCACGCGCACGCGGGAGGGCACCTGGGCCGAGACATCGTCGGGCACATCGCGCGCCTGGCTGGCGATGCTCTCCTTGAGCTGCTCGATGACCCAGCACGACATCTGCGCCGCGCCGCGGCAGGCGCACACCTCACGTGCACCGCAAGTCTCGCACCGCCTCAGCGGATACCTCTCATCCGATCCTGCCGTCACCTCTCCACCTCCTGCCGGGGGCAGTTCGGGAAGCTAATCTCCTGCGGGCCGCCGCCCGCCTCCCCGTAGTGGTAGAGTCGCACATCGGTCGTGGCGGGCGGCGAGTTCGAGTCCCCGTAGCTCCAGAACACCCGCAAGTCGCCCTTGCCGAGCTGATGGTTGAAGACCACCTTGACGTGATTGTGCGAGAGCGTGGAGCCGGAGGTCAGGTGCTTCGTGTTCTCCCAGGTCGCGCCGCGGTCGGTGGACTGCCACTCCTCGATGTCGCCGCCGTCCTCGATGGGCTGGGAGGCCGTGGTCGGCCCCCAGATGCGGAGGTCATCATCGCCGATGATCACCAGGCCGCCGGCGTCGTACATATGATCGCTGCTCGCCACGTCAGAGAACGCCCATCCGTCGTTGACGCGCCTGGCGACCTTCCACTGACTCTCGAACGTCTCCATCTGGGCGTCGAGGAAGAGGATGTACGGGTTGCCCTCCGAGTCGAGCTGGATGTCCTTGAGCCAGACGCCGTGTTGGCCGCAGTCGTAGATCTTCTCGGCGGCCTCCTCGCTGATGGGAAGCTCGTACGGCGTGCCATCGCTTCGCCGCCACGTGGTCCCGCCATCGTCGGAGCAGGCGTAGTAGACGTTGTATCGCCTGGCCCAGAGGTGCTTGTTCTCGATCTCCTCGGGCGTGCCGCCGCCCAGCCGCGACCAGGCAATGTGCACCTTGTGCGGGTATGTGCCGGCCTCGGCGACGGTGATGGCGTAGATCGAGTGCTCGGCGCAACCGCTGGCGTCGTCGGGACAGCCGAAGTTCACCAGGTCCACCGGATCCTGCCACGAGGCCGCGCCGTCGGTGGAGATTCTGAACCGCCAGCCCGGCGCCTGGCGGTAGGAGACGAAGACCTCGGCCGCCCTGAGCTGCCAGGGCTGCGGGTAGCTGGTCCCGGGGTCCTCAATGCACGCCCTCTCGCTCCAGGATGAGAAGTCGTAAGGCGCGTCCGACCTCAGCACGTGGGTCTGATGCCCGTGAGCGCCGTAGAAGACGTAGAGGTAGCCGTCCTCGTCAATCAGCAGCGTCGGGTTGCGGTGAGCGTCCCCGTCGGGATTGCTGCCCAGCACCACCGGCGCCGCGAAGCTCGCCTCGGCGTGATCGTAGCAACTGATGGTGGGCGCGTTGTCCGCGTTCCCGTAGACGAAGAAGGTCCTGTCCACCGACGGAGCGTAGATCGCCATCGGCCGGTGCCAGACGCAGTAGGTCGCCATCGGCCCCGAGTACACGTGCCCGTGGCCCGGCAAGGTGTTGGCGGTCCCGCAGCAGTACCAGACGCCCCGGCACGCCGGCAGGGGCAGGGCTTGCTCTTCGCTCATGGTCGCCTCCTTCGGGGGCTGCCCTTGCGCGAACGCCGCCGCGCCAGCCGTCGCCGCGAGCGCAAATCCCGCAGCTCTTGCGCACAGCTTCACGCGCTTGGTCCTCACCCTCCGAACCTGCCGAACTCTACGCCGTTCATTTCCAGGATTGACTCGCCCGCCGCCAGCCGCTCGCGCACGAAAGCATCGGCCTCCAGCACCGCCTGAAAGACCGCCGCATCCACCGGGTCCTCCGGCTCAAGCTCGCTGACCTCGCGCAGGATGTGCTCGGGCCCTCGCGGATAGACCTTCTCCGCGAACTCGCGGTCCCTGTCGTACATCTCGCCGGTCTCGTCGGTGGCGCGGAAGCGCATCCCGGCCGCCGCGCACAGACACGTGTACGGCGCGCTGACGCCGTAGCGAGCATCGAAGCGCGCGGAGCCGATGATGCGGTCCTCGCGCCCGAGCTTGCGCGTCACGTCCCGCCCGACGCGGTAGATGGTGTCGCCGAGCGCGTGGTTGGCGAAGCGCACCATCAGGTCGTCAACCAGCTCGCGCTGGTTCTCCTCGTTGAACTCCTCGGGGTAGGCGGCGATCAGCGCGGTCGTGGATTCCGTCATGCCGGCTCGCACCGCCGGCCCGATGGCCGGGTGCTCGATGGCCTCCCAGGTGCGGAACAGCTCCGGCGCCTCCAGGTGCGACAGGTACGCGCACAGGGCGTGCCCCAGGTTGTGCACCGACAGCTTCTGATCCACGTAGGGCTTCATGTTCTGCTTGGGATCGAGGTGGGGGACATCCGGCGGTGAGTTCAGGAACGCCGCGCCGTCGCAGATGAGCGTGTTGAAGGCCTCCGCGTAGACGAGCAGCGGGTCGCGCGCGCGGTCGTCGTCGCTCATAATCGGCACCATCTTGCCGATGCTGGTCTCGACCGCGCCGAGCATCTCGCGCAGGGGGAAGTCCGGTGGCAGGTGCTCTGCGACGCCCTCGTACATCAAGTGGGCGGCGTCCCGCATGTTCTCGCAGATGATGAGGTCCAGCGGGCCGTTGTCGAGGGCGAGACG
>CBFDBV010000352.1:0-5303 GCA_965603135.1 uncultured bacterium | reverse complement strand
GGAAGCCCGCCCTACGGGGAGGGCTGGCGGGCCCGCCTTCGCCAAGGCTGCGGGGGACAAGTCGGCGGACAGGCTTGGAAGCCCGCCTGCGCGGAGGCTCAGGTAGCAGAAGTTCATCGCCACCAGGCGCCCCTGGCCGTCAGTGAGGTCAGCCTGCACGCGCACCAGACCCGGCTCGTCGGGCATCATCAGTTCGATCAGGGCGCGGTCGGCTTCGGCCTCGGCAAGCGGCGAGCGCCGCACGAGCGTGCGGTGATGGCCCAGGCTGTCCACGAAGGTGGCGGTCCAAGTGACGCGCGTGCGGATCACGGGCGCCTCTCGGCTTGGGCGCAGAAACACCGGGATACGCACGGGCTCGCCAGGGGCCACCGTCTGCCCGGGCGGGCAGTCAAAGCCGATGAACTGACGGTATTGCAGCAGCGCCGGATCGTAGCCGAACTCCTTCGGGCTGCGATCGTAGTTGAGAATGCCGTTGCACTCCCACTCGATGTCCGAGAGCTCGGTGTACACGTAGCCGCAGATGCTTTCGTGCTTGCGCAGCTCGTTGGTGAGGAAGCGGAAGCACCAGGACACGTCCAGGTCGCCGGCGCGCGCAGAGATGCCGCCGTATTCGCTGTTGAGCAGCGGCTCGTTGCCCTGGACGTTGCCGCCCACGAAGTTGAACGCCGAGCCCGGGCGGGTGTTCTCGACCACCTCGGCGATATGATCGCGGGCCTTCTCGTGGTCATTGAGGTAGAAGTGCCAACTGTTGATGTCCGTGGCGACGTGATCGTAGAGACACGCGGAATTGTCCTCGATCAGGCGCGTCGGATCCAGGCGCTTGGCCGCCTTATAGCTTTCCTTGACCCACGCCTGGCGGTGGGGGCTGTCCTTGTAGTCGCGCCCGCCCAGGCCCCAGGTCTCGTTGAAGAGGCACCAGGAGATGATGCTGGGATGGTTGAGGTCGCGCCGGATGATGCCCTCAGCGGTGCGCTCCCAGCGCCCCCTGGCCTCGTCAGAGTAACCATCGTAGCCGAAGTTGGGTATGTCGCACATGAGCAGGACGCCGAGCCGGTCCGCCCAGTAGTAGAAGCGCGGGTCCTCGGCCTTGATGTGCAGGCGCAGGAAGTTGAAGCCAGCGGCCTGGGCGGCCCGCAGGTCCGCCTTCAGCGCCTCGTCGGTTGGGAACGTGTACACGCCCTGGGGATGGAAGGACTGATCCAGCGCCCCGCGCAGGTGCACCGGCTCGCCATTGAGGCAGATGTAGCTCGGCCCGCCCTTGCACAGGGGGCAGACCGAGATGTCACGCAGCCCGAACTGCGTGGTCACCTGGTCGAGCGGCTCGCCCTCGCACTTGAGCGTGGCGGTCAGCCGGTAGAGGTGCGGTGCCTCGGGCGTCCACGGGATGGCCTCGGGCAGGTCAATGTGCAGGGCGACCACGCCGCCGGTCGAGGGCAGGCTCTCGCGCGTCGTCGTCACCACGCCGATGCTTCGCTCGGGCGGGATGAAGGCCTCGATCTCCACGTCCGGGCTGCCCTCGGGCGGGAGGACAATGAACTCCACGTCCACCGCCGAGTCCGCCAGCGAGGGCCGCACCAGGATCTCGGCGATGTATCCCGCGCCTCGGGGCTCCAGCCAGACGGTCTGCCAGATGCCACTGGTGCGGGTGTACCAGTTGTGCTGCTTGCCGACGGGCTGGCGGCTGTGATCCTGTGCATCGAAGACGCGCACCACCAGCTCCTCCTGCTCCCAGGTGAGAGCGCGCGTGACCTCGAAGCTGACGGGCAGGTAGCCGCTCTCGGCCTCGCCCACCGGTTCTCCGTTCACCCAGGCCTGCACGTGCCAGTCAACGGCCCCGAAGTTGAGGAAGACGCGGCGGCCGCGCCAGGCGTCAGGCACCCGGAGCGAGCGCTGGTACCAGCCGATGGTGTGCCGCGGCGCATCGCGGTAGTTCTCAACGCTCACCGAGGCCGGGTCAAGGTAGGCCTGCGGGCTGAACCAGTTGTCGTTGCCGGCCTGCCTCTGTGTGCCCCAGGCCAGATGGCTCTCCCAGGGGAAGGGGACGAGGATCGTGCGCGAGAACTGCCTCTCCCCCACCTGGTGCCAGGCCTGGCTGAGTCCCTCGTCGGCGGGATCAAACTCGAAGTCCCACGAACCGTTGAGGTTGAGCCAGTCAACCCCGGAGCGCAGGCCGCGGTGGAAGTCCGGGCGCGGATGCTCGGGGCGTGGCAGGCGTTGGACGCTGGGCTCAGTCATTGCGCTCCCCTGGCAGCTTGCACGTCAGATGGGCCTGGTAGGTCGTTTTCGCCTTGCAGGACGCCTCACCTTCCCGCCGCGAGGCGCATCCGGGGGAAAAAGGGCGCAATCAGGAAGGAGGATAGGCCAGCGAGGTCGAAACTCTCCAGAGACCGAGTGCGTTTTCGCAATCCAGCGCAGAAGTCGTCGCAGTTGGGACGGTAGGGCGATGGACGAACGCGTAAGAGACTTCATTGTGAACGGCGCTCAGACCCTGGTGGGCCTGGACGTAGCGCTTTTCTACCAGGCCAACCCGCGGACCTTTGACACTGCCGCCGGCGTGGCTCTGCGCACCCATCGGGACGTGGCCTCGGTCGAGCCGGCCCTCCAGCGACTTGCCGAGCAGGGGATCCTGGAGGCGTTCACCCGCGGGGATGGGCGCTACCAGGTCTATGCCCTCGGCAGCACGCCGGAGGCGTGGAATACCCTCTGCCTGGTCAGCGAGGCCTACCACGACGACCCTGAGAGCCGCAAGCAGATCGTCAGGCTCCTGATAGAGAGAAAGATGAAAGAGCGAGCGGGCGGCGCCGAGCCCGCCACGGCCGAGGAGAGCCCCTCCTATGAGTGAGCTGGTGAGCACCGGCATACCCCGGATGGACGAGATTCTCGCGGGCGGACTGCGCAGGGGCACCTGCACGCTCCTGGAGGGCATTCCCGGCACCGGCAAGACGACCGTGGGATTGCAGTTCATCCATCACGGGGCCGTGCGCGAAGACGAGCCCGGCCTGGTGATTACCTTCGAGCAGTTCCCGGAGCAGATGATCGCCGACGCGGCACGGCTCGGCTGGGACCTGGAGGGCCTTGACGCAGAGCGCCGCGTCGAACTCATCTGCACCTCGCCCGAGGTCTTTCTCGATCAGCTCAGCGAGGTGGGCGGCCTGGTTGATCGCATGGTGGACGAGATGGGCGCCCAGCGGCTGCTCATTGACAGCGCCTCCCACCTGATGCAGATAACCGATGACCCCAAGCAGCTCAGGTCGCTCTTCTACGGGATGATCAACGGCATCAAGCGCGCGGGCCTGACCACCGTCATCACCAAGGAGCTTGAATCCACCACCCAGGAGATTGTCCCCTTCGAGGAGTATCTGTGCGACGCCGTCATCAGGCTGGACTATCAGTTGGCCGGTGATTGCAGACGGCGGCGCTACGTGGAGGTTCTCAAGGCGCGCGGGCAGGCTCACCGCGCGGGCCGCCACGGCTTTGAGTTGACCTCCGAGGGCGCCGTGGTCTACCCGCGCTACGATCCCCTGCCGCGCGAGGTGGGCGAAGAACGCCGGCTGACGCGCACCTCTATCGGCGTGCCCGGCCTCGACGCCATGCTCGACAGGGGCCCCTGGGCGGGCAGCAGCACCCTCGTGGCCGGCAGCGCCGGGGTCGGCAAGACCACGCTGGGCCTTCAGTTCGTGTGCGAGGGCGCTGACAACGACGAGCCGGCCGTCTTCGTGAGCTTCGAGGAGTCGCCGGCCAAGCTCGTGCGCCTCGCCGCCGGCTTCGGCCTCGACCTCGTCCAGCTCGAGAGCGAAGGCAAGCTCAAGCTGATGCACCGGTCGCCGATGACCGTCAACTTCGAGAAGCTGATGATCGAGCTGGAGGACGAGATCGAGCAGATGCCCGCTCGGCGCGTCGTCTTCGACAGCCTCACCGACCTGGAGATGGCGATGACGGACAGCGGCTCGCTGCGGCAGGCTGTCCACTGCCTGGCCGACATGCTGGACCGCCATCAGGTCACCGCGCTGCTGACCACCGAGGTGCCCGAACTGTTCGGGCAGACCTACGTGACCAGCGAGCATATCTCCATCATCGTTGACGGCATCATCCTGATGAAGTACCTGGAGCTGGACAGCGAGATACAGCGCGCGGTCTCCGTGCTCAAGATGCGCGGCTGCGACCACGATAAGGGCATCTGGCGCTACACCATCGGCGATGGGGGCATCAACGTCCAGAGCCGCTTCGAGGGGGCCGAGGGCGTGATGGCCGGCGCCGCGCGCGCCACCACCGTCACCCTCTCGGTGCGCAGCTTCACCGAGTACGATGAGCAGCTCAACGCCGAGCTGCTGGAGCGGTTCTCGCAGGTTCACCAGAACGTCTCGCCGGTGTCGCTGACCATCCCCTACAACCCCGACGAGGTGTTCAACGTCGTCAATGCCGCGATGCGCGCGGAGACGACGAACCTGTCCGCCGCGCCGCTGTGTCTCTACTGGATGCCCGAGATAATTGACTCGATGTGCCTGCGCGCGGTGGACGACCTGCTGCCTCCCGAAGAGCGCGAGGCGCACCTGGCAGCCCTCGTCGAGCCGGCGATGCGAGACGGTCACCTGTACGCGGTGCCCGCGATCGCGCTCTGCGGCGTGCTGATGTATCGCGAGGACCTGCTGGAGGCCCACGGCTTCCAGGACCCGCCGGACACGTGGGACGAGCTGATCGAGCAGGCGAAGACCATCCTCAAGGGCGAGAAGGACGAGGACCTCATCGGCTACCAGTTCCCGGCCTACCTCTACGAGGGCCTGAGCACCTCGTTCCTGGCGAACCTGTGGAGCAACGGCGGCGAGGTGATCGAGGACGGGGCCAGCGGTCTGAGCAGTGATGCCGCGGGCGCGGCCTTGCAGTTTATGCACGATCTCATCCACGTGCACAAGATAACGCCGCTGAGCGTCACCACCGCCGCGCACGGCCTGGAGCCGCAGGAGGAGTTCATTGCGGGCCGCACCATCTTCCTGACGATGCTGCCCAGCGTGATGCAGGAGACGAACCGGCCGGACTCGCCGCTGCGGGCGAAGGTGGGGATCGCCCCGTCGCCAAAGGGCCCGGACGGAGATGCGGCTTATACCTTCCTGGGCGGGTGGCACTACGCGATTCCGCTGAACGCGCGGGCGCCGGTGGCGGCGGGCGAGTTCATCAAGTTTATGAGCAGCTTCGAGATACAGAAGGAGCGGGCCTTGCGGGGCGGCCCGCTGCCGACGATTGAGTCCCTCTACAGCGACCCCGACGTACTGGCGTTCAACCCCCACTATCCGCTGCTGCGCGAGATG
>CBFDBV010000351.1:0-5305 GCA_965603135.1 uncultured bacterium | reverse complement strand
GCCTCGCCCCGAGGACCTTGACCTCTTCTGGCACCGCGGCCTGTTCATCGGCCCTCTCACGGCCCGGCTGGGCGCGCATCCCGATGCCAACGGCCGCACAGCAGCCTCAGTCGTTCTCGGCGACGGCGTGGCGATCGCCTCAGGTTACTGCCTGGCTGCCGACCAGCCCGCACCGGGCCAGCCCATCGCGGTGAGGCTCTTGCGCTCGGGCCAGGAGGTCGGCAGCGCGACGGCCCGGCCGGCCGCCCACAAGGGCTTCGTTCTCGACCTGTGCAGAGCCGGCGATCTGCTGCTCGGGCACATTGACGGTCGGCCGGTCGTGAGCTACCACGACCCGGCGCCACTGGAGGGCGCGGTGCGCGTCAGCTTCCGTCGCGACGCTGCGACCGTGGACCCCGCGGACGCGGAGATCATCTCGCCGGGCGTGCGCACCTACACCTTTACTCGCGCCCCTGCCGACTGGCACCCCCTGAGCGGCGCCTGGGAGATCAGCAACAGATGGTCGTGCTCGCCGGACTGGACCTGGCTGGCGGGCTGGCACAAATCGGAGGAGGCGCGCATCCGCACCAAGCGCCGCTACCTGGGAGACCAGCAGACGGACATCTACCTCGCCGCGAAGATGATGCCGGCGGGCGAGAAGAAGTTCTACGAGCAGCTCCGCGACATCCACGCGGGCCTCTGCGAGGACGGCCAGGGCGGCGGCTATCGCGTGGTGGTCGGCGGCAACGATAACACGTACTGCTGCATCCAGCGCAACGGTCAGCCCGTCGCGGAGAATAAGAGCTACCGCATCCCCACCTCCGGCCTTCACAACAACTGGCTGCTGCTGACCCTGGTCAAGCGCGGGAATGTCGTATGCGTGCTCGTCTGGGACCACGAGATTCTGCGCTACGAGGACCCCGAGCCGATCGAGGGCGGTTACATCTCCCTGGGCACCCATCACAACGGCATCGTCGTGCCGCGCGTCAGCATCTACGCCCAGCCGGACGAGGCCTCCGCGACGCGTAAGTCTCCCCACCCAGACGCCTCCCCCAACGACGCCTGGGACAGCTTGCCATGGCTCGTGCCCTAGTGCAAACTGCGCTTGTCTCCCCTTGCTTGCCTAGCAGACCTCTGCCTCCCCGAAATAGATGGCCAGGAGGCGCTCTGGCGCGAGGGGAAGCTGGATACGAACATCCAGTGGCCGATAGAGATCTCACCCGCAGCGGGAGAGGCTCCGTAGCTGAGCTTGTGCCTCGCCAACTTTGTGCATCCCCGAAGAAGGATTCTCCTTAATAAGCCGTGAATTACTTTTCTTGTGGTATGTCAACACGACGCTGGCTTTGCGGGCCGTCCTCCGGTCGGCAACTGTGAGGGGCACTCTATGCCGCTCGAGAGAAGGGCTCGTGGGACCAATGAGGACTGAAGGGGTGACGACGGATGCGTAACGCTCGGACAGCCATATGGATCGGCTTGGCCGCGCTGCTGCTCGCGGCACCGGCTATCGCCGAGACGCTCCAGTACGGTGACGGCGTGGCAGACGGCAAGAAGAGCTTCGGCGGAGGCGGCCACCTCATTCTCTTCGACGGGGGAGCGGAGGGACGATGGCTCAATCGCGTCGAGATGTTCGGCTCCCGCTACGGAGGGGCGATGCCGCCGGACGAGGACTTCCAGCTTTACCTGCTGGACGCGAATCGCGAGATCTTGCGGAAAGTGGCGCTGCCCTACTCATTCTGGGAGCGCGGCGAGGAGTACTGGCGCGACCTGCCCATCCCGCCCATTCAGGTGCCGAAAGAGTTCGGTATCGGCCTGACGTTCAATGCTGAACGAACCAAGGGCGTCTACTTCGGCACCGACAACGTGGGCGAGAGCCATTCGTTCTCGTGGGTTCCGGGCACCGACGGCAAGCCGATGGAGGGGTTCGACTGGATGGTGCGCGTCACGGTTGAGGACGACGCCGACGGCGACCCGGAGGCGCGAGACCTGGTGGTGCTCAAGAACGGTGACGCATTCTTCGAGCGCCTCCTCGGCGCCGAGGGCGATCCGCTGACCGTGAAGACCGTTATCCACGGTGAGCTGGCGAGTGACGAGATCGCGAGCGTCCGCCTGGGAGCGATCACCTCAGCCACGGCGACAAACGCGGCGGTCATCCTGCTCAATGGCATGAAGATCGAGTGCGAGGTGCTCGCTATCAACGAGCAGAGCGTGCGCATCCGCGATGCCTCGGGCACCGAGCGACAGCTCTCACGGGCTGACGTCGCCAGGATTGACTTCAAGTAGCCGACTGTAGGTTGGGAGTACGCGCGTATCTTCGGGGCCAGGGAGATGGCGGTCAATCTGCCGGCCGGCGAGAGCGTCTGCGTACCTCTGGATGTCTAGCCCAATTCGACGTATAATAACAGCGGGGAGCTGATCATGATGCCTCGATATGTGCCGACCACTTACTTGGCCGCTTCGTTATCCTTAGCCGTCTTTATGCAAGGGAGTCTTGCGATGGGCGAAGAGAGATACCATGCCGTGACGCTGCTGGACCTGAACAACCCGCTACCGCCCGAGTGGCTCCAGGAAGCGGGCATTGACTACGTCTACGCCAGCGGTCCCGCCCCGGCGGGACTGGAGACCGGGCCGGACGGCGAGCCCGTCATCGCCGAGAAGTACCGCGAGGCCTGGGAGCGCGCGCTCAAGCTCTACGAGGGCACCGGCGCGAAGGTGCTGCTGATGAGCCAGCTCTACACGCGCGAGCCCAAGGACACTCAGGCCGTGGACTTCTTCGGGCGCAAGCACGACATGGCGTGCTTCCGCCAGGAGGCCTTCCTGGACTGGATGCGGGAGAAGATCGTGGGCCTGGCGAAGGCCTTCGGGAAGTATGAGGCCTTCGGTGGCTTTATGTTCGATGACGGCGTGCAGGTGCGCGTTGACTGCTGCTACTGCGACACCTGCCGGCGGCTGTTCAAGGAGCAGCACGGCATCGAGCCGCCGCCGTTTGAGGCTCACAAGGGCGTCGCGCGCGTCGCCGACGACGATCCGCTGCTGCTCTGGGAGCAGTTCCAGCGCGAGAGCTTCGAGATGTACCTGCGGACGCAGAGCGAGGCCGTGCGCTCGGTCTCCGACGACCTCCTGATGGTCACGATCCCCTCAGACGCCTACTACTTCGGCCGCTTCCTGAACATCGAGGTGCCTCCCGAGGAGAGCAGGCTTGGCTCGGGGGCGCTGCTTCAGCGTATCGAGCGCATCTTCCCGCGCGACTGGCACCTCTTCTACACCTTCCCGATGGCCCGCCTGCCCGAGAGGGCGGAGCGCGGGCTTCAGACCTGGGCCTACGGCGGTCACATCACCGCGCACTCCGCCCGCATCATCAGCCAGCCCGAGGGGCCCTACGCGCCCGTGTACGGTCGCAGCCAGTATATGAGCCCGGCGGAGATCCAGCGGATGGCGCGCGTCACCCTGACCGAGGGCGCTAAGGCCATCTGCTTCTGGACCGGCGCAAGCACGCTGCCCTACTACCCCGAGGCCTTCGACGCGCTGGCCCCGGTGTACGCGGACATCAAGGAGATCGAGGACATCCTGATGCAGCGGCGGCCGGTGCCGGCGTCGGTGGGCCTGCTGTATTCGACCACCACCGAGGTCTTCGAGCAGCCGTGGACCACGACGACCAGCGAGCGCTGGCAGCATCTGCACGCCTTCGAGGCGGTCGCGTATGCGCTGCTGCGCTCCAACCTCCCCTTCGAGGTGGTGATGGAGGATGACCTGGTGGGGCGTCTTGGCCAGCTCGATGCCCTGGTGCTGCCCGCGGTGCGCTTCCTGAGCGAATCGGCGGCGCGAGCCATCGAGGGGGCCGTCGCGGATGACGGCCTGAGGGCGGTCGCCGTCGGCCCCCAGTTGCCGCTCAAGGGCGCAGTCGAAAGCCCCTGCGACCCGCTCATCTGGCACCGCTGGGCGAGCCAGGGGTATCGCCAGGAGCAGCATCTCAACGAGCAGTGGAGGGAAATCGCGCTGCACCTGGTGCCTCTGCTTCGGCCCGCGGTGCGCGCGCCGGTTCAGGTCTTCTCCGAGCAGGCGATCGCGAAGCTCTACCGCGTCGAGGGCGGCGACCTGCTGGTGATGATCGCCAACTGGGACCTGGACGAGCCGACGGAGGTCGTCGTTGAGGGGTCCCGCCCGGGCGGGACGACTGACGCGATCAGCGGCAGAGACCTTGGCAAGTTGGAGGAGGGCATCTCGCTGGAGGTGCCTCCCGCCGGCTGGCGCGTGATCCGGGTGGCGCGCTAGAACGCCGGCGTCCCCTCACCGGACAAACACGCCTCTGGGGGTTTCCTCGGGCCGTGTCAAGACCCCGACGGGATATGCCTGAGATCCGGCTGGCACAATCCGACGATCTCCCGGCCGTGGGCGAGGTCTTCGCTGCCGGCTTCGCTGACAGCATCGAACACGCCGGCAGCAGCCACGCCGGTGCCAGGGCGATGGCAGACATCTTCGGCCTGGCGCTCGCCGCCGAGCCAGGCTCTCTGATGGTCGCTGAGCGCGGCGGACAGGTTGTGGGCTATGCGCTCGGCTCTTGCGACATCAGGCGCTTGCAGTGGCGGGCTTTCTGGCGGGGAGGGTGGGTGCGTGTGCTGCTGCGCGCGGTGACGGGGGCCTACGGTATCCGCTGGCAGACGGTCCGCACGGTCCTCGGCGACAAGCTTTCATTTCTGCGCGGCGCGCGCATCGGTACTGAGCACCGTGCCCGCATGCTCTCCCTCGCCGTGCACCCCGACCACCAGGGCCAGGGCACAGGCAGGCGTCTGTTCGCTGCCGGACTGAGGCGCCTGGAGACCATCGGCTGCGCAGGCATACGCCTGGAGGTCCGGCCCGATAATGCCCCCGCACGACACCTCTACGAGTGCTTCGGCTTCCGCCCCTGCGGGCAGTACAGCGACAGCCAGGGCCAATGGCTCATTATGCTCAAGGAAGTGCGGCAGGCGCCCGACCCGCTCTGAGGACCGCCCGGTTACCTCGCCGCCTGACAGACCGGTAGCCCTGGCTTCAGCCGGGCGGAGACTGCCCCCTCAGGTGCCTGCGCCGTCAAGCAGGTCCAGGCCTTCGTCCCCGATCTCGTAGCGGCGGCCATCCACTACGAGCAGGACAAGGGCCTCGCTGCTCAGACCCTCGTACTCCATCCTGCCCCCTTGATTGACCAGCACCAGGTCGTCGCCGATGCGCACCACCTCGGCAGCATCCCCGCGCTCCGTCTGTACCTGTGCCCGCGAGAGCGACGCGTGGCCGGGCCACAGCACCACGCCAAGGGTCCGCCGCTCCGCAAAGCCCGAGACGGTGAAGCGCAGAT
>CBFDBV010000350.1:0-5328 GCA_965603135.1 uncultured bacterium | reverse complement strand
TGCTGGTGTTCGGCGTCGTGCTCTTTGCGGTGATCGGGAACGCGAGCGTGCGATACGCCCGCTACGAGGTCGCGCTGGCGCCAGTGATTGCGGTGGCCGTGGCATGGATCGGCGCTTCGGGTCATCTCGGGCGACGAAGGCGCGTTGTGCCTGGGGTGATCGTTGCGGTGGGCATCGCCGCGGCACTCGTGACCAGCGTCGTCTACCTGCATGGGATGGCGACGGCGCAGCCGCGAGCGAGGGCGCTGGCGGCCATCGAGGCGTATGTGCCGCCGGACGCGATGCTGGGCATAGTCTCGCACCCGTGGTTCCATGCGCCGCCGGTTGACTACTGCAACGGGGGCGGAGTGCTGCGGCATAACCCCGTCTGGCGGCAATACCAGCGGCCAGTGCGGGAACTGATCTTCATCGGCCTCGGCGCGCGTGCGCTTCGTAAGCAGGCGCCGGAGGCATTCCTGCTGACCGGGTTTGATGTTGACCGCCGACTCCAGGGCGATGACCCGGCGGCAAAGGAGTTCATCGCGGCGCTGGAGGCGGAGTACGAGCGCGTCTGGGAGATTGATGCGGGTAGATACGTGAGCATGTTCTTCCCCACGGAGCGGGAACTCGTCTCGCGGGCGGAGCCGGCGATGCGCATCAAGGTGCCGTTCTGCTGGCAGCCGGCGCAGGATTGGCTGTATCCGTTCCCGAGGTTTGAGCTGTGGGTTCGGACCGCCGAGCGCCTCTGAGCGGCGGCGAACAGCAACCCGCATCGCTCCTGTCGTGTTTGCAGGGCATTCGGGCCGCAACGACGAAGATAGCCCCTCGGTGATCCAGCGCCGAGGGGCGTTGGCGTGTACCATCAGCGGCGCACGGGCGGGAGTACCGCGATTGTGAGAGAGCAGCCATCAGAGGCAGCAGCGCAGGCGGGCGACCAGAGCGCGGAGAGTGTCGGTGCGGGTGCGCGTGAGGCCCGTAACAACAGAATAGACTGCCTGGCCGCGCTCGTGCTGGTGACGCTCGTGCTGGTTGTGACGGCGCTGCTTGAGCCCGACGCGTCCGGCTACGGCACCCATGAGAAGCTGTTCATGTTTCCCTGCCTGTTCAGATGGCTCACCGGGCTGCCCTGCCCCGCGTGCGGGATGACCACCGCGCTGGCGCAGATGGCGCGAGGTGAGGTGCTGGCGGCGCTCGATGCCCATGCGCTGGGGCCCATCGCGTATCTGTTGACGTGGCTGCTGGGGGGGCGCGCCGTATACGGGCTGGTGACAGGGGTACCGGTAATATCCGAGCGGATGAATAGGGTGCTCACGGCGCGCGTCGTGTTCGGGGTCATTGCGGTTGGGTGGGCGATCAATCTAGTGCGAGCGGTGGCGAACGGCGGGTAACGGCGGCCTCACCCCCGGCCCCTCTCCCTCGCGATCTGGCTGCGCCTTCGGCGCAGCGCAGATGCGCATCGGGAGAGGGGGGAACAGCAGCGACCGCGAACGAGTTTGAGGGGTGTCGGAAGAGAGGAAGGTGCCGGGAGATGAGGCAAAGAGGATTGCTGCTGGTGGCGGTGATAGTCGGCGCAACCGCAACAGGAGCGCTCGCCCACTGGACCGCCCACGAGAACCTGCCGGACTGGGCGCGGCGCGGCAGACTGCGCTGGACGCTGATATACGGGTCCCCGACCGCTGAGCACCTGCAACTGGCCGTGGATGCGAAACAGGACCTGGTGCAAGGGCCCAGCTTCAGCGGCCTGGAGCCCGACGCGCAAGCAGTCGTGGACGCCGGCGGGCTGCATGATATGAAATACGTGCCCCGTACCTGGGACTATAAGGAGGGCAAGCTCCTCGAAGAGTTCCCCTACCTGCGCCAGGCAGAGGCAAAACGAGCCGATGGGTCGCGCTACATCCTCTACCACGAGGGGCGCTACACCGGCTGTGACAACCAGCCGGGATACGTGAAGCACCGCAAGCAAGAGCTGGCGGCGATCGCCGACTCGGACTGCATCTTCTTTGACACCACCTCAATACTGGCCTGCCACTGCGACGCCTGCAAGACCAAGTTCCGCAAGTTCTCCAATGACCTCATCGGTACGGAGTTGGAGCTTCCCGAGTACGACCGGACGCGGCGCGGGACGCTGGAGGAGCGCGTCCACAAGCTCTTCTGCGTGCAGAACGTGGTGGACTACTTCGCAGAGATCAGGGAGTTCCTGGCGCAATACGACCCGGCGCCGCTGATCTGCCCGAACCTGCACATAGGGCGGATCGAACACCAGGTGCTGATGATGCGCGGAGTGCCCGACCTCGTGTTCTTCGAGGAGTCGGGGCATCCGCCGATGACGCGGAAGTTCATGGGGTATAAGATGGCGCTGGCCCTCACGCACGGGCGGCCCACCGGGCAGCTCATCTACCTGAGCAAGGACGTGCGGGCAGACCGGGGGTGGGAGTTCACCAGCCACGCGGACGCGGGGAGGGCTAACCCGGACTGGATGGCCTACATCATCCCCGACGAGATAAGCGCCGCAACCGCAGAAGCAGCCGCAGCAGGAGGGGACTACATCGAGGGCTATGCCATCTCGCCGATGTATTCGCTGCTGGATCGGACCAAGCCGATGGTCGCGGAGGACCTCGCGGCGATAAACAAGTACTCCGGGTTCCTGGCCGAGCGTCAGGAGCTGCTGGCGGACGCCTGCCCCGGGTCGCGCGTGGGCGTCTTTTACTCCGTCTGGACCGCCATGTGGCATCTCTCCGGCGCGCAGGATAAGGAGAAGATCGCGGATAAGCTCTTTGAGGCCGGGCTGCCCTTCGAGCTGCTGGTGGAGGATGACCTGAAGCCGGAGATACTCGCGGAGTACCAGGTCATCCTGGTGCCCAACGCGATCTGTGTGAGCCAAGCGGCCGTCGAGGCCCTCGCGAGATACGTCGAGAGCGGCGGCGCGCTGCTCATTACCCAGGACTTCGCCACCGAGGGCTGGCTGGACCCGGAGAAGCCGGATGCGCCGGAGATCTCGGGCGCCATGGCCGGAGGTGAGGCGGGCATCAGAGAGCGCGGTGGCGGCAAGATCTGCTACGACCCCCGACCACTGCACGAGATTCCTGCCGAGGAGATGCTGGCCGACCTGAGGGCAATCGCGGGTGAGCCGGCCGTGGCATTCGCGGCGGGCGGGTCGGAGGTGGTGGTCAATGTGATGCGCAGCGGGGACGGGCGCACGCTCCAGGCGCATGTGGTCAACTACGACTTCGACTACGCCCCATTGCGCCGGGGCGTCGCGGACGATGACGGGGAGCGCGAGGCGCGGATGCCCTTCACCAACACCGTGGACCAGGCGAAGAAGATCCTGGAATTGGACGACACGTCGGTCTTCGCGCGGCCAGCAGTCATCTTCTCGGGGAACAGCACGTCGAGGGAGAACTACTCGCTGGTGGTGAGCCTCAACGGGCAGGACGTGGCGACGCTGACCGCCGCCGAGCTGAGCGTCGGTGGCTGGATCAGCGTGCCGGTGGAGCCCGGGCTGGTCAAGAAGCGCAATGAGGTCATCATCCGCGCCATCGGCTCGCCGAACGCGCACCCGGACTACTTCAACCTGGCAATTGACACCGACGCCGAGAGCGGGAGGTCGTTCTCGTCGAGCGACGGCGGGCAGACCTGGACCTCCGACGACCTCAGCCCCTGGGACGACGGCGAGCAGCCGGGCGAATATCTCATCCGGCTCAGCGAGGAGCGCGATAAGACGGAGCGCATCCCGGTCGAGAAGCTGCTGGCGAGCGTGACCGCCAACCCGACGGAGGCGATCACGCTGACGGTGCGCGACCTGCCGGAGGGTGAGCTGAGGGCGGTGGGGGTGTCGCCGGAGCATGCGCCGCAGCGGCTGGAAGTGCAGAGAGAGGGTGAGGCGGCGACGATTGTCGTGCCGCCGACGCGGATCTGGGAGGTGGTCGTGGTGTCGGCGGATGCGGAGGTCATTGAAGGGCTTGGCGGGAACATCTAGGGCTCAGAGGTGAGGCTGATGGCCCGGATCAAGCGCGTGGCCTCGGCGGATAAGGTGCGCTTCGCGCGCGAGCAGCGTAGGAACCCGACGCGAGCGGAGAAGGCGCTCTGGCAGGCGCTTCGGCGCAGAGCCCTGGGCGTGAAGTTTCGCCGCCAACATCCTATCGGGGAGTTCGTGCTGGACTTCTACTGCGAAGAAGCGCGCCTGGCCGTGGAGATAGATGGGCCCGTTCACGCGGGTCAAGTTGGGTATGATCGGTGGCGTGATGAACAAATAGGAGAGCGAAAGATCCGGGTGTTGAGGGTCGCGTCAGGAGATGTTGAGGCGGATGTGAGGGGCGTGCTCGAACGGATAAAGGCGTGCCTCACCCCCGGCCCCTCTCCCTCTCCCGCTGAAGCGGGATCGGGAGAGGGGAGTAACGACGAACGGCAGCGAAGGGCAGCCTCACCCCCGGCCCCTCTCCCTCGCGATCTGGCTGCGCCTTCGGCGCAGCGCAGATGCGCATCGGGAGAGGGGGGAAACGGCAGCTAACGGCGGCGAACAACAGCCAGGGCAGGGCGGGCGGAGAAGGGAGCAAGGAGCGCGTGCGAGTGCGATGGGCTGAGAGGAGAGGCAGGCAGATGCGAGCGGGCGGCGCGTGGTTCGTGGTGGTGGGGCTGGTGCTGGTGAGCCTGGCGGTGGGTGCACCCGCCGCCGATGAGGAATACCGGCTCGCCCCCGAAGATGTCATCGCCATCACCGTGCTCTATCACCCGGAGTTCAGCGTCGAAGCAGCTACCATCCGGCCCGATGGGAAAATCAACTACCCGCTGGCCGGAGATGTCCAGGCCGCCGGCAAAACCGTGGCAGAAGTCGCCGAGATCATCAGAAAGGCCGTGGCTAAGGACGTCCGAGAGCCGCGAGTCTCCGTGCGGCTGCTGCAACGATACGTCACGCCCGTCTACGTGCTGGGCGCAGTGCGTAGCCCCGGAGCAGTCGCCGTCAAAGAAGCCATCACCGTCGCCGAAGCGATCGCGCTGGCCGGCGGGCTGGATGCGTCAGCCGCGCCACGCTACGGGCTCATCACGCGCCCCGACGGCCAGCAGGCGCAGATAAACGTCATCGCCGCACTCGACGGCACCGGTCCAGCGGGCAAGACGCTGCTGGAGCCCGGAGATACGCTGGTGGTCAGCGCGCAGTTCCTGGTGAGCGTGTTGGGGGAGGTGCGGATGTCGGGGCGCTACCCCGTTGAACAGGGCGACCGCGTGGCCGATGCCATCGCGACCGCCAGAGGCCTGACCGAGCCGGCAGACGCCGCACATGGCACGCTGCTGCGAGAGGACGGGCGCACCCTGGCGCTCGACCTGGAGGCCGTCATCAGCGGAGGGGCGACG
>CBFDBV010000349.1:0-5387 GCA_965603135.1 uncultured bacterium | reverse complement strand
GGCGAGTTGCGAGTGGCGAGTGGCGAGCCACGACAACGACAACGGCAAACCGCAGAGACGGAGAGAACGCAGAGAAGACGGAGACCGCAGAGAACGGCAGGCAAATGGCAATGGGCAAGTGGCGAACGGCAGCAAACGACGAGGACCGACGGCGAACCGCGGCGACCATGATCTGCCTGGCGGCAGTGATCTGGCTAGTGGCGATGAGCTGGGGCGTGGCTGAGGCGTCGCCAGTGAGCGATGCCGTCAAGCTGTTCCAGGACGGAAAGGTCGAGGCCGCCACAGCACAGTTCGAGAAGATCCTGGCAGATGCGCCCGGGGAACTCGCAGCGCGCTACTGGCTCGCGCGATGTAAGCACGCCCAGGGAGACCTCGAAGGCGCAGCAGCCGACCTGCAAGCGGTGCTGGAGCAGAAGCCGAAGTCCGCCGAATCGCGCTACTGGCTCGGAGCCGTCCGGCGAGAACAAGGACGCGTCGCTGAAGCCCGAGAGATCTTCGCCGCCGTCCTGGCAATAGACCCCGCCCACGCCCAAGCCAAAGCAGACCTGGCAGAGGTCAAGCGCTTCCTGGGTGAGCAGGTGCAGGACGGGCAGCCAACCGATGACTGGGTGCTCACCACCCCGGACCATGGGGTCGCGGTCCAGGTCGCCGGGCTGAACATCGGCGCCGGGGACGTGGAGATATTCTCCAACCACGTGCACGACTACACCTTCGCGGACGCGCCGACAGACTGGACCGTGGATACCGGCCTGTGGGAGATTACCAGCCGGTGGACGTGCAGCCCGCAGTGGTCGTGGTTCGGAGGCTTCGAGACCGACGGGATCGCGTCCGTGTGGAGCAAGCGCCAGTTCGAGGGCGACATCAGCGTCGAGGCCTACATGGGGTTCAAGATGGGGGTGGCCCAGGGCACGGGGTCATACCGGAACCCGAGCGATATGAACATCACCATCTGCGGGGATGGGGCGAACCTGGATAGCGGCTACAGCTTCATCTACGGGGGCGAGCTGAACAGCGCCACGCGGATCGTCAGAGGCACGAAGGTGCTGGCCGAGACGCGGGAGGACGCGGCACTGCTGCCCGTCTTCGAGGACGGGTATCCGAGCACCTACGAGTTCCACCGGAAGTGGTGGGGCCTGCGTGTGCGCAAGACGGGCGACCTGCTGCAACTCTACGTTGACGACAAGCTGATGTGCGAGGCGCGAGACCCTGACCCGCTGCCGGGCGGGAGGGTGGCGATCTGGGCGCGAGATAACGGGCTGATAGTGTCGCGGGTGAAGATATACTTCGAGCGAGAGAGGGTGCCGCGGGACCCGACGCCGACCGAACATCTCGCGGTCGTGCCCGTCGAGCAGGTGGCGCCCAGCGAGATGGCCCTGACCCTGCCCGACCACCCGGCCATCGAAGACGACTTCGAGACCGACCTGGGGAGCTGGCGGAATCGGAACGGCGCGCAGGGCGCCACGCTCACGCTGGCGGCCCCGGGCGCCGACGGCAGAGGCAACTGCCTGAAGCTCATCAACACCCACGCGGGCGGGCAGTTCTCGGCCACCATCTACCAGGGCCGCCTGGATGTGCGCGAGCTGCCGCAACTGTCCTTCGACTACCGCCTGCCCGTGGATGCGAAGTTGAACCTGTACCTGACCGTCGGCGAGCAACTGTACGAGATCGTGTTCTGCGGGCGTTCGGACCCCAGCCCGATGGCCCAGATCCTGGGGACCATCGAGGGCGTGCAGGCGGACGGGGAGTGGCACCACGCGAGCTTCGACCTGGTGGGGCAGCTTGAGAGGCGGGTGGGCCTGGCCGGGACCACCGTGGCGCGGGACCTGTTCATCGGCAACCTCAATGACGGCGGCTACCTGGACGCGGGCTTCGGAGGCAATCACGCCGGCACGAGCGTGTGCGTAGATAACTTCAGGCTGGACAAGCCCGGCGGGCGAGAGATACAGGTTGCGGCGAAGGGCATCAGAGGGGTCAAGCCGACGGGCTACGCGTTCTGCCTGGACCGCAAGTCGGACACAGGGCCGGAGCTGAAGGTCACCTCCGAGGACGGAACCGCGACCCTGACCGCCGACGCGGACGGCATCTGGTACCTGCACGCCTGCCCGCAGCTAGGCGAGGAGACGTGGGGCAAGGTGGTGACGCGGTGCGTTCGAGTTGATACGAGCGCGCCGAGGGTCATCGGCGTGGCGCCCGAGGGCGGAGTGCTGACCGACAACGCGCCGGTGAGCATCCGGGTCAGCGACGCAGGCGGGGTGGGCATTGACCCGTCGAGCATCCAGGTCAGGATGGGCGACAAGCAGTACAGGATTGACGGCAAGGCGATCGTGTACGACGCTGGCAGCGAGGAGATCCGGATCGTTCCCAGTCGGGCAGGCATCGTGTTCCCGCAAGCGGGGAAGCTGAGGGTTGAGCTGATCACGATGGCCGACCGGAACGGGCTGGCGCTGGCGGAGCCGGCAAGCTGGGTCTTCAACGGCGGCCCCAACACGGATAAGGGGATCCCGGAGCCGCCGCTGATAGTCATCGGTGACGCGCAGCTTATGTGCGACAGCTTCGAGAGCGACCTGGGCGAGTGGGAGGCATGGGGCGGTGAGGCCGGGGCGATGCTGTCGCGTGATGCCACGACCGCGGCGGTCGGCAAGTACAGCCTGAAGCTGTATAACGCGGTGAGCGGCGGGACCTACGGGGCCTACATCCGCAAGAGCAGCTTCGACGCGGGGAAGTACCGGCTGGTGCGCTTCCACTACAAGGTGCCCGAGCACCTGCGGGCGGACTTCATCGTCTACGTGAACGGGACCAGGAAGACAATACGGTTCACCGACAGCGATGCGAGCAACCCGACGATAGGCCAGGTGCCGGATGTGCGGGCGGATAACGAATGGCACCTGGCGGAGTTCAACCTCTATGAGATGCTGCGGCGAGATGATCCGCGCGCGCCGGGCTACAAGGTGCACCAGTTCCTGATAGCCGACACGGGCTGGACCGCGAACGCGCCGGGACAGACCTACCACCTGGACGAGTTCGAGCTGGTGCCGATCAGCAGCGCGGCCCAGCCGCTGAGGATAAGCTGGCAGCTCAGCGACCTGACGGGGCTGGGTGGGGTCAACTGGGCCATAAACGAGGACTGGGCCACAGATCTGGATAAGAAGGCGCTCACCACGAGCGATTACGTGGAGTACCAGGATGACGGAGTGGATGGCTGGCTGCACGTGCGGGCATGCGACAGCGCGGGCCACTGGAGCCCGACCGCGCACCGGCGGATCGTGGTGGATAGCGTCAGCCCGGTGGCCACGCAGGACTCGCCCGCGCCCGGCGCTCAGACGGCAGTGTCAGAGATCAGGCTGGGCCTGAGCGATGCGGAGAGAGGAGGCGTGGACCCGGGGAGCGTGATCCTGAGCGTGGGCGGGACCGACTACTCGGCGACGAACAGCGGGCTGACCTACCGCTCGGATGAGCAGATGCTGGTGTGGAACTGCGAGCAGGTGTCGCCGACACCGGTGGTCTTCGGGGATGGGCTGGAGGTGAAGGCGGAGCTGAAGCAGGCGGCCGACTACGCGGGGAACGAGGTGGAAGAGCTGCCCCAGTGGACCTGGCAGATGGACTACTCGAAGGACCGGACACCGCCGCCGCTGGCGGACATCACCTGCCGCACGCATGAGTCGCGCCTGGTGCATACTTTCGAAGCAGGGCTGGATGGCTGGCGGAACCGAGGCGGTGAGCAGGGAGCGAAGGTCGAACGTGACACCACCGACGCGGGCAGCGGGGAAGCGAGCGTGAAACTGACCCAGCAGCGGAAGGGCGGGCATATGCAGGCGGTGGTGACCTCGGAGGCCTTCCCGGCAGAGAAGTTCCCGGTGATCTCGTTCGACTACCGCTTCGATAAGGGCGTGACGCTGAATCTGCAGCTTCAGATGGCCGGGCGCTGGTGGCCCATCGCCATGACCGACGCGCAAAGGGGTGCGGTGGGACGGATCTCAGGGATGAAGGCGGACGGCAACTGGCACCACGCCTCGATAAACATGGCGCCCCTGCTGAGGCGGCAACGGCGGCAGGGGCAGATGGTGGTGGAGGCGATCATCATCGGCGACCGCGACGACATGGACAACCCCAAGGGCGCGAGCGCGAGCTTCGATAACTTCGTGGTGGGGCGCGTGGGGAGCACGAACCCGGTGTTCCGCTGGAAAGCCACCGATACCACCGGCATCACCGGCTACAGCTACGTGCTGGACCAGGAGCCGGCGACCGTGCCGCCCGCAGAAGCGATGGGCACTGAGCTCGCGAAGACCTTCACGGACCTGGAGAAGGGGCTGTGGTTCCTGCATATCCGCGCGGTTGACGGAGCCGGGAACTGGGGGCCGACGTCGCACTATGCCATTATGCATGCGGGATGAGGGCGGGGCATGGGGAATGGGGAATAGGGAATAGGGAACGGCGGAGGCTGGAGGCGAGAAGCTGGAGGCTGGAGACGGCGTGCGGCAGAGGCGAGAGGCGGGAGGAGGACAGCTCGTCGCCGTCGTGGCCGTGCTGGCCCTGGCGGTTGGGCTGCGAGTGATCGCGCTGCGGTGGGGCCTGCCCGATGAGACACACCTCTTCTCATACCACCCCGATGAGTACCACTCGCTGCGGGGAATGCTGTCGCTAGCGGCGGGTGACCCGAACCCCCACTTCTTCAACTACGGGAGCCTGTATCTGTACCTGGTCGCGGCGGCGTGTGTGCTGCGGCATCCGGGATACGTGCTCGCGGATGACCTGTGGGCAGCGGGCGGGCCGGGCCTGCCAGCGGCGCTGCGCGACTGGACGCTGGACGCGCGGATGGTCACGGTGGCGCTGGGCACGCTGACCGTGCTGGTCATGTACATGCTCGCGCGAAGGATCTGGGGGCACCGGGCAGGGCTGATCGCGGCGCTGACGCTGGCAGTGATGCCGCTGCACGTGGTCCATTCGCACTACGCGACCGTGGATGTGCCGATGACGTTCTTCATCACGCTGACGCTGCTGCTGTCCGTGCGGGCGCTGGAGGAGCCGAGCTGGCGGAACTTCGCGTGGGCGGGAGCCGCCGCCGGGCTGGCGGCGAGCGTGAAGTACAGCGGGATCGTCTGCCTGGTGGCACCGGCGACGGTGTGGGTGATGCTGCTGGCACGCACACGGCGGCGAAAGACAGCTACGGCAAAGGCAAACGGGACTGCTGCGGGGGGTGAGGGCACCCCCCGCCACGAGCGGATGATGGCCTGGCTTGTGCCGATTGTGCTGGTGGTCGCGGCGGTGGTGGCCTTCGCAGTCACCTCGCCGTTCACGTTCCTGGACTGGGATAACGCCTGGCGCGACATCCGCTTCGAGATGCAACATATGCGCCTGGGAGACGACCCCTGGGCGCTCAGCGCCGAGCC
>CBFDBV010000348.1:0-5411 GCA_965603135.1 uncultured bacterium | reverse complement strand
GTCCACGCCGAGCTGTTTCGCGAACGCCAGAGTTTCAGGGGAGAACTCGCTGAGGCCGAGACAGAGATACAAGTGTGATCGCTCCTTCCGAGCCAAGCGTTGTCGAGCGTAGTTAGCCGCAGGCGGGCCGGGCACCTTCAGAGCTGCCCGCCGAGTTGGTGGCGGTCCCGCTCTTGGGCGGGATCAGCCCCCGCCTGAGGAAGCTGCGGGGGGCGGGGGCGCCCCCCGCCACAATACGGCCGCGGGAGGGCTCTGGGCGCGCGGCGTGGAAGGGTGCGTGCAACAGCGCCCGCGAAGGGGGAGCGAAGCATGCAGTATAGGAACCTCGGCGCATGCGGCGTGAAGGTCTCCGAGCTTTGTCTGGGGACAATGATGTTCGGAGGCCCGACGCCCGAGGATGAATCGCTGCGGATAGTCGCGGAGGCCCTCGATGCCGGCATCAACTTCCTCGACACCGCCGACAAGTACAACGACGGCGAGTCCGAGCGCGTGCTCGGAAAGGCGATACGTAACCGGCGCGACGAGATCGTGCTCGCGACGAAGGTGAGCTTGCCTACCGGCGAGGGTCCCAACGACCAGGGCTCCAGCCGCAAGCACCTCCGCGTCGGGCTGGAGGCCAGCCTCGCGCGGCTGGGGACCGACTACATTGACCTTTACTACCTGCACAAGCCCGACCCGGATACGCCCGTCGAGGAGTCGCTAGCCGCGCTCGATGACCTGGTGCGCGCTGGCGAAGTCCTCTACCTCGGCGTCTCGAACTTCTGGGCGTGGCAGATCGCGCGGGCGGTCGGCCTCCAGGAGCTGCGCGGCTGGCACCGCCTCGTCGCGGTGCAGCCGCTCTACAACCTCGCGAATCGCGACTGCGAGGTCGAGCTGCTGCCGATGTGCGACGAACTCGGCCTGGGCGTTGTGAGCTACAGCCCCATCGCGCGGGGTGTGCTTACGGGGAAGTACCGACCCGGTCACGAGCCGCCGCCCGAGTCGCGAGCGGGGCGCGGCAACGAGCGCCTAATGCAGACCGAGTACCGCGACGCGAACTTCGAGCTGGCGCAGAAGGTCGTGGAACTCGCCAAGGAGCACGGCTGCACGGCGGCGCAGCTTGCGGTCGCGTGGGTGATGGCCAACCCGCTGGTGACCTGCCCGATAATCGGGCCGCGCACGATGGAGCAGCTCCAGGACAACCTCGGGGCGCTGGAGGTCGAGATCACGCCTGAGGTCGAGGCGGCGGTGGATGAGTTGGTGCCGCCGGGCGAGCATTCCGGCCACGGCTTCCGCGATCCCTCGTTCCCGGTGACCGGACGGCCGGCCATGGCGTAGGCCAGCGACGCCGGAGAGGAGAGCATCATGCTAACGTATCATGGATCGGTGAGCGGCGTAGCCTGCTGCCTGGTTGTATGTCTCGTCGGTCTGTCGCACTTGCCGGTTGCGGCGCGGGACATTTTCCCCGACCCGGGCTTTGAGGCGAGCGGGGAAGAAGGCGTGGCACATTCGGGCCAGCGCGCTCTGCACATCTCCGTCGCCGAGGGGCAGTACTGGGCGGCGGCTGAGAAGAGACTGACGGTCGAGCCCTTCGCCACCTACCGCGCGAGCGGTTGGTTCAAGGGCTCCGTCAACGCCGGGAGCTTGACGGCGCTGCACGGCTATGTCTACGACTCGACCGACTGGCGCTTCAGTTGCGGCGTGCGCATGCGAGAGACCTTTGACTGGCAGGAGGTCCAGGACACCTTCATCTCGCCCTTCACGTACTATCGCTTCTCGCCGCTTGCCTTCCTCAATGCCGGCGGCTCCGAAGCCTGGGCGGACGACATCGTGGTCGAGCAGATCAAGAGCCCGGAGGAGACGATGACAGAGCTGCTCGCCAGGGAGAAGCCCTCCGGCGACGAGCAGCGCCTCATCACGCGCTATCTGGTCTCCAGGGGCGAGACGAACCAGGTGCGCGCGCTAGCCGAGGCCGCCACCGGGCTCCTGCGCGCGGACACCTTCTGCGTGCTGGCGGCCGGCGCCGAAACGCCCGAGGAGAAGCTCCGCTACGTCACCAGCGCCATCGAGGCCGGCGTGATGGGGAGCGGCGAGGGGCCACGCACCGCCGAGCGCCTGCTCAAGGGCTTCTCTGACCAGCAGCGGCTGGCGGCGTACCAGGCGGGTGCGAAGCTCGAGCCGGGCTCGCGCGCCGCAAGCCAGGCGGGCCTCGCCATCGCGTCAATCTACCTCAAGATGGCGGGCGAGGCCTCCACCTGCCAGGCGACAGGCGACTTGCTGGAGCGGGCCCGCAAGGAGGCTGAGGATGTGATGGCCGCCGCGCCCGATGACCAGCGAACACAGGAGTCGGTGAAGGAGCTGCTGGCGAAGGTGTCGGACGCGCAAGAGAAGCTCGAAGAGCGCAAAGCCTCGTTGGGGCACTGCACCATCAGGATCGGCGGGCAGAGGGTCACCCCCGTCACGCACACCATCGTCACCAGCGAGCAGGCGTCCCCGTGCGAGCTGTACGCCGCGCGGGAGTTGCAGAAGTACCTGGAGCGGATCCTTGGGGACGCAATCCCCGTGAAGCCGGAGACCGAGGACCTTGATGGCGGGATGATCCTCGTGGGCGCAGGGGCCCGCACGGAGCAGCTTGGGGTGCAGGTCAACCTCGCGGACCTCGGGGAGGAGGGGCTCCTGATTCGCACGGTCGGCCCGCACCTGATCGTGGCGGGCGGTCGCGTGCGGGGCACCCTCTACGGGGTCTACTCGCTGCTGGAGGAGTACCTCGGCTGCGGATGGTTCCGGCCCGGACCGCTGGGCGAGGTCATCCCGCGCGAGGGGGAGTTCTCCCTGACCGACCTCAACCTGGTGCAGAAGCCGAGCTTCGAGTGGCGCAATATGAGCGGGGTGGGCGACGCCGCGTGGATGGTGCGCAACAAGCTGGACCCGACCGGCACCGGCGACTCCTACGGCGTTGAGCGCGGCGACGTCCCGATGTTCGGCTCGCGCGGGCACGCCTTCGATCGGCTCTGCCCGCCCTCGAGGTACTTCATCTCCAACCCGGAGTACTACGCCCTCGTGAACGGGAAGCGCATCTGGGACGGCGGCCAGCTTTGCACCTCGAATCCCGAGGTCATCAAGATCTGCGCCGAGACCCTCATGGAGCAGATGCGCCAGCGGCCGAACTGCAAGATATTCTCCTGCGTCCAGGACGACGGCTACGGGTGGTGCGAGTGTGAGAGCTGCCGCGCGCTTGACGTGCAGCCGGACTTGATGACTGATCGGCTGATGACCTTCGTCAACGCCGTGGCGGAGATAACTACGAAGGAGTTCCCGGACAAGTACCTGCTCACGCTCGCCTACACCCAGAAGAACACCGAGCCGCCGTTCAAGGTGAAGCCGGCGAAGAACGTGGTCATCTGGATCACGCACTACTCGCCCTGCTGCCACGTGCATCCCATCGCCACCTGCCCGAAGAACGCCACGCAGAAGCGGCAGATAGAGGGCTGGGCCGGCATCTCTCACCTCTATGTCTACGACTACCGCGTGGACTTCGCGCACTACCTGATGCCCTACCCGACCTCGTACGCCATCGCCGCGGACATCCCGTACTACCGGGACGTGGGCGTCAAGGGCATCTTCTACCAGGGCGGGGCCAGCGACGCGCAGTTCGGCGTCTGCCAGTACCTCATCGCCAAGCTGATGTGGAACCCGGACCTGGAGCTTGACGAGATCCTCGACCGCTGGTTCACCCGTTACTTCGAGGCGGCTGGGCCGCCGATGGAGAGATACTTCCACCTGCTGCACGATCCGGTGCGCGACCAGGACATTCATATGAACCTGTACAGCGCCCCGCCGGCGGAGCTGTTCACCCCCGAGCTCTTCGAGGCGGCCGACGCCTGCTTCGACGAGGCCCTCGCGCTCGCGCCCAGCGACCTGGTGCGCCGGCGCGTGGAGCTTGAGCGCCTGCCCCTCTACTACGTCAAGCTGGCGATGAGCAAGCAGACGCGGGCGATGCGCATCGAGGGCGACCAACTTAGGATCGAGGCCCCACGCGCCGGCGCCTCCTGGCGGCAGGACCTGGCGAGCTTCATCCGCATCGCGCGCGACAACAACGTCTTCAGCGTGCGCGAGAACGCCTCCACCCCGAAATACGTGGATGTCTGGGTCGAGAAGATCCTGGGCATGCGCGTGCACAACCTCTCCGAGTACCGCTATCTGAAGGGCGCTGAGGCACACGAGGGCCAGCGCTGCGTCTACGTGCGCGGCGCCGTCGAGGGCAGCCACGGGGGATGGTCACGCTCGGGCCTCATCCTCAAGCCCGGCACCGCGTACACGACCTCCGCCTGGGTGCGAATCGTCGCGGCCAAGGACGCTCAGGTGCGCTGCGTGCACGTGAGCGGCTCCGGCGTCTCGGCCAGCGCGAAGCCCAGCGCGACCGAGGAGTGGCAGCGGGTGGAGACGAGCTTCGTCACCCCCGACGCGCCGGCCATCAGCGTCACCTTGCATCCCGCGCTGCTCACCAACCAGGGCGAGGTCTGGGCTGACGATGTCTCCCTGGTGGCGGACGATGAGCCGGAGCGTAACTTGGTGGGCAATCCGGGCTTCGAGAAGGCGCGCGGCACTATGCCCGACGGCTGGAAATGCCCGGTGAAACGCAACTTCACCTGGACCACGCTGCCGCCGGTGAGCGAGTTCCTCGAGGACCCGGAGAACTTCCCGGTGGAGGCGGAGCAGCAGGGCGCGCATAGGATCGTGCCGTTGGAGAACGAGGTGCTGCGCGCCGAGGTCGTGCCCTCACTGGGCGGGCGCATCCTGCGTCTCATTGACAAGCGCACCGGCCGCAAGTTCACCTACGTGCCCGAGCAGCTTCAGGCGTCCGGCGGCTGGCTCAACTACGGCGGCTACGAGGAGTACTCGGGGATGCAGTTCCCCTCGCCCGGCTGGGAAGAGGCGTATGAGTGTGAGTTGAAGCGCACGGGCAACACGCAGCAGGCGACGCTCTCGGCCTCGCTGTCCACGGGCTTTCGCCTTGTGCGCGAGCTGTCTCTGGCCGATGGCGCCGCCGAGCTGCGCATCAAGTCCACGCTCACCAACGTTGCCAGGACGCAGAAGACCACGCGCTTTCGCGTGCACCCCATCTTCTCCCTCGAGGGCGACGCCGCGCAGTACACCCTCGTCTGGAAGGCGAGCGACGGCAAGCGGCAGCGCATGAGCCTGCGTGACTTCGGGGGCAGCAAGTGGCTCCAGGAGGAGGGCCTGCCTCAGGGCTGGTGGGCCCTGGTCAATGAGAAGAAGCCCGAGGCGCTCGTCAACCTCTTCGACCCCGCCCAGGTGGCCAAGTGCTACCTCTGCGCCGCGGACCCTGGGTCAATCAACCTGGAGTTGATGTCGCCGGAAGTCACGCTTCCTCCCGGCGGCTCGGTGACCATCGAGCACTCCTACCGCCT
>CBFDBV010000347.1:0-5444 GCA_965603135.1 uncultured bacterium | reverse complement strand
TACTGCTCATCTCGCTGGCTCCCTATTGCGTCCAGGTGCATCCAATACTAACGTAACACCTGGACCGATTATTGGGGGGCAGTACACTCACCACCGTCTCTCCCTCATTCGCCTCTCCCAATGTGCTCCTTACAGCTATGCAGATTGCCTCTGAAGTCCTGCGTGGCCGGATGATCCACGCCCAGAGCCCTCTCTGCGATCTCCAGGGCCCTCTGGTGTAGCGGCAGGGCCTGCTCGTAGTTGCCCTGATCGCGGTGCAGCGCCGCCAAGCTGTGGAGGCTGTTCGCCACGTCTGGATGGTACGGGCCGAGGGCCCTTTCGCGTATCTGCAGCGCCCTCTGGTGTAGCGGCAGGGCCTGCTCGTAGTTCTCCTGCATGTAGTGAAGCACCGCCAGGTTGCTAAGGATCGTCGCCACATCGGGGTGCTCCGGACCCAGCGTCCTCTCGCCAATCTCGATGGCCCGCAGATACAGCGGCTCCGCCTGCTTGAGGTGCATCGCCGCCAGGTTCTTGAGCCTTGTCGCTGCGTCGGGATGGTCCGGACCCGGGCCTCTTTCGCCAATCTCGATGGCCCGCAGGAACCGCGGCCGCCCCTGCCCCCAGTTGCGCAGTGCCCAGCGCAGCGCCTGCAGGTAGCTGCCCTTTGCCCAGTGCATCGCCGCCAGGTAGTTGGCCTGTGCCCAGTGGAACGTCGCCACGCTGCCGAGGCTCTTGGCCACCTCAGGGTGGTCCGGCCCCAGGGCTCTCTCACGTATCTCCAGGGCCCTCTCGGAAAGGGCCAGGCCTTGCTCGTAGTCGGACTGAGCCCCGTGCACGTCTGCCAGGCCGCTGAGGGTGTAAGCTACTTGGGGATGGTCCGGTCCCAGAGCCCTTTCGGATATCTCCAGCGCCCTTCGCATGAATGGGGCCGATTCGCGATGGAGGCCCATTCCGCCGAGGAGCAACCCCACCTCGTTCAGTGCGCTGCCCAGCTCAGCGGTTTGCCCTTCCGTCATTTCCATGTCGGCCACCGCACGCTCGTAGGAGGGCCCCGGGGCGAACCGGCCCTCAAGGGACCGCCAGTAAGCTATCCACTCGTACTTGCGATCCTGGTCCCAGGCGTAGCTGAAGAAGTCCAGGTCGCTGAGAGCCTCCGCCAGTTCCTCCCACATCTCGGCGTGCTGGAGTTGATACGGCCACTCGTCCAGCCGGCGCGGCAGCGGCGCCGTCGCGAAGTGCTCTGCCAGTCGCCGGTGCCTGGCCTGGTGGTCCTCGTACCGATCTTGCACTGCCTTCCACAGGTGCCGATGGAAGAAGTCAAGCAAGTTCCCCCGCTGAATCAGGTAGGCCGCCAAACTGCGCCGAAGTCGGGCCCAAAGCAGGGTGGGCACCTCAGCTTGCGTCTCGGCTCCCAGCGCATCCAGGAGCTCCTGTTCGGCCAGGCCGTGCCGCGAGCAAGCCAGCAGCGACAGCGCGCTTTGCACTGGGAACTCCGCGTGGTCTCCCTCCACACGCTCAAGCACCTGGTCGAACAGGCCGGGGACGTCCTCCGCGAGGGTCTCGATGCGGCCGGGCAGTTCCTCGAACGAGCCGAAGAGCCGCAACTCCTCCAGTGCCACCCGCAGGTAAAGGGGATTCGCGGTGGCCTCGTGTGCGAGCAAGGCCTCCATCTGCTCCCGGTCCAGCTTCTTCCTGTACTCCCCCAGCACCCTGCGTACTATCTCCTCTCGGTCGGCCTCGGTGAGGGGAGGAATGACCATCTCCTCGGTCTCGCGACGCCGCAGCACCTCCAGGCAGTCGCCCGCCAGGGTACTGAGTACCAGACGCACGTTAGCTGGCAGATACTGCGGCAGCCACCCGAGGCCGTGGGCCGCCTCCCGCTCCTCGAGCTGGTTCAGCGCATCAATGATCAGGACTACGCGCCGCTGCTGTGAAGCCGTCTGCAGGAAGCTGACCAGCGCATCGGCCAGCTCCTTGTCATCCTCTGGAATCTCCTGCGCCAGGGAGCACTCCCGCTTCAGCTCCTCGCACGCTCGCCGCAGCAGCCGAAAGTGGTTCGTGGAATCTGGGCTGGCGCCAATGAAGTGGGCCAACACGAAGTCATCGCGGTGCGCGTGGGCATATTCGCGATACCAGGTCGCCAGTAACGCCGACTTCCCGCAGGCCGGCTCGCCGGTGATGACAATTGGCCGACGCTCCTGGCCCTCCACGTACTCGGTCAGCCTGCGCTTTTCCTCCTCTCGCCCGATGTGGATGCGCGACAGCCTCTCCACCAGCGCCTCGTGCATCTCCCGCTCCACCACAACCGGGTCTTCCGCAGGCGCATCCTCGGGATGCTCCGCGCAGACGGCCTCCCATAGGTCCTCCAGAACCTGGTTGCCGAACTCGTCCAGGCCCATCAGCCGTCTCTGCTCGGCATCCCAACTGCAGGGGTAGCCCTCCATCACCGGCAGGCCTGTCCTGCGTATCTCCTCCTTGAGCCGCTCCAGCTTGTTCTCAGCCTCCGCGCTCTCCGCGACAAAGTCCTCTCGCTCCGGCGCTGGCACATCTCCAAGGTAGCTGGGATCCCGGAAGTAGAAGTAGCTGCGGTTGGCCATCGCTGGATTGCGCACCACCCCGTGGATTATCTCCAGCGCGGTGATGGAATGCTCCCGGTACTCGGCCAGCCAGGGGTTCTCCAGCTCGGTGTCTTCGGGTATCCCGTCAGGCACCCAGCCGTAGCGCTGGCCCAGAATGCCGATGAAGAAGGGCCGGCAGCGCTCGATCTCGTCCAGGCACACCTCCAGGACCTTGCCCTGTTCGGCCTCCTCTTCGGTCACTCCCCAGCGCAGGTCCACATCCACCAGGTGCAACTCGCGCTCAACCATCCGCTCACGCAGCTCCGGGAAGACCACCCTCGCCAGGTGATCCCGTTCCGTGTGCATGTCGCGAAAGGTGGAGGAGATGAAGACCCGCACCGTCTTCCAGCCCCGCCGCACCTCCTCCGTCTTCCCCTCGTTGAATGTCTCAGCTCTCAACACTCACTGCCACCTCCACGACCGGCCGCCCATGTCACAGCTCCCCCTGTCGACTGCCCAATTCAGCAAACCTCGTCAGACAGAATCGCTCCGAGCTTTGCTGGCGGTTCGCTGGCGCTTCACCTCCCCCACTTCACCCCCAGTTTACCCCACCCATTGCACCAAAGGCGCACCGAACATACACCGAGATCTTCCCGAACTGCCCTTGGCTAGTGCCGGTTTGGGGCCGCTTCGGTACCGCCGTGCTCCTTCTCTCGGAGTGGACAAAGCGGCAAGCCCACTGAAAGCGGCGTGGGTTCTCTCTGCCTTCGATTGGTCGCGATCTGGTCTCCGTTTCGCCCCGGTTCAGGGGAGCTTTGGTGTTGGTTTGTTGCTAATGGAGCGAACGTCTGACAAGGCCCCCTATAGAACGTTCTGCCTGGCCGTCGGCACCGTGCTTCCGCCCTGCCTTCACCCCGACTCTGGCCTCGGTCGGCCCCGCCCGTCAGTCGGCCCCGATCCCGGCCGTGCCTTCTCCTGGCCGCCCGATAGCGCCGATCTGAGGCCCCTGGGCGGTCGCGAGCGGGATCACCGCGCGCTTCTCTCCCCGGTGTAGGTTCGGTGGCGGTTTGGTGCGGTTTTGGTGGGCCGCCAGCTTCGAAGGTGCCCATACCCTTGCCGCTCCTTCTCTTGTTTGCACCCCTCCGGTCCCTCTCCTTGCCCATCGGGCCAAAGCCCCGCACAGAAGACGCCGAGCGTCGAATCCGCCCATACCACCGCGTGCTCATGGTGCAATCCTCGTCAAGCAAGTCGCCGAGTTCGAAGCTGCTGGAAGGGCATCCGCGCCGCCTTCTCAAGGCCCTCCCCCAGAGAAGGGGCTCCTGCGCACACGTAGAATTCGGCTTGCTGACGGTACTACTGACGCGGTAGGAGATCGCCGATGAAAGAGCGCAAGCCGTACGAGAAGCCCAAGGTCACCAGAATCCTCATCCGCCCGCAGGAGAGCGTGCTGCGGGGCTGCAAGGTCGACATCGGATCGCCGTGCGACCTGATTCTGTCCTTGGGCTCATAACCAGCTCAGCCAACGCCTCCCGCGCCACGGCGTTCTCCCCCGAAGGGGTTGTGCCCCTCACGGCCCTCCGCCTTCGAAGCTATCTGACTAGCACCCAGGCTGCACTGTCACGGCCCCCTTGCAGAAGGCCATCTTTGCCGAGAACCCCCGCTCCTGGCGCCCACTTCGCCCGCGCTAGGCCCTGGGTGGGGGCTATCCCTACCTCCGCCGCGATGGCCCGACAAGAGGCACGTCTACGGCCCTGCAAGCGCCTGGAAAGCCCGAGGCAGGTCAACCCCTATTTGTGCCCTCGTGTGCGCTCCTGGGGCCGTATAGGGCGAATCGCTCACAGCCTTCGGTCGCAAGCGCCTAGGCAGCCCCAGCGGCCCGCTCAGCGATAACGGCGCTCGCGCAAGCCGTGGCGGGCCTGACTCCGCGTACCGCTGAGTTCGGTCACTCATGCGAGCGGCCGGCGCGCCTTGACGCACAGCGTCTGGGGGACGGGCTGATGCTTGCGGAGGCCCGGCTCGGCCTCGCAGGCTTCGTCCGTCGGGCGAGGCTCGGCGATGGCCTCCAGCCTGAGGCCGCTGGCGCACAGCGGATTGAGGTAGTCGGCCAGCGTGCGGTCGAAGTAGATGACGGTAAAGGGCTCGACCTGCTCGGCCTCGGGCGCAGCGCCGAACCTCCACTGTTGCTCGTAGGATCGGCGCTTGAAGTAATCACCCAACCGAATGCCGACCACCTCGCCGTTCTCGTCGCAGTCCCATCCTCGTTCTGGAATCCCGTACGTGAAGCAGGGGTGGCAGATGTTGAAGGCTAGCATGCCCCGGGCCGCAGGACGCGCCAGAACTCGCGGACCGCACGCTCGTGGTCGGCGCAGTCCATGAGAGCCATCGTGGACACGACGGCGTCGAATGTCTCGTCGGCGAGAACCGCCAGATCGCTCACTGAGGCGACCTCGTAGCGGATGCCCAGCGGCGCGCGCTCCTCTTCCTCGCGCGCGAGTTCAATCATCCTCGGGGCGATGTCAATGCCGACCATCTTCGCGCCCTGCTGGGCGAGCAGCCGCGTGTTGTGTCCCTCGCCGCAGCCGGCGTCTAGCACCAGTTGGCCGGACAGGTCGCCGACGAAGTCGAAGAAGGCGGGGTTATTGTACAGGTCGCGATAGGTGTCTTAGCCAGCGCGTACGTGCCTGGCCCAGACCTCCGCGTTCTCGTCCCAACAGCGCGCGACTTCGTCGTCCTGCATCCTCCCCATGCTCCCTTCCGACGAGTATAGGCCGCTTTCAGGCCAGCGGCGATGCGGTAGTATGCCCGGGATTACCCATATCAGACTGGGCGCTTCTGTCGTTGGCTGAACCGCCAGCCGACTGTAGACCGACTGTCGAACCAACGGCACCAGTTGGTGCTGGATGTTGC
>CBFDBV010000346.1:0-5453 GCA_965603135.1 uncultured bacterium | reverse complement strand
GTGGCACGTCGAACTCTCGCTCGAACCGGGCGCCTACCGGCTGGCCGTGTCCGGGCAGGCGAAGCTCGCGGACGGCTCGACCCTCCCGTACATCTGTCGCAGCCGGCCGCTACGCATACTGACAGGCGACGAGCAGGCCCTCCATGAGGGCAAGCTGCCAGCCCCTGAGAAGGCCGCCGGGAAGCCGCGCGTCGGCGTGCTGGTGGACGGCTACGGTGGCGAGGGGATGCTTGCGGCGCTGCGCAAGCTGCAACAGATCGAGGCGGAGGCGGTGCGAGGCATATCAGGAGAGGCCGCGCGGACGTGCCAGGTGCTGGTGGTGACCCAGGCGCGCGCCGGCGTGTCGGTGGACGAGAGGATGGCCGCGGCGCTGCGCAACTGGATCGGCGCCGGCGGAGCCCTGCTTGCGACGCACGACGCCGTGGGCTACCGCGGCCACATGCCGATCGCTCCCGAGGTGTGCGTGGGCGGGGTGAGCAACGAGAGGGTGACCGCGGTCGTCGTCGCCGATTCGCCAGCAGTGCCGGCGGAGTACCGGGGCGCTGCCTTCGAGCACGCTTTCTACGATCACATCATTCTGCGGCCGGGCGACAAGGGGCAGACGATCGTGACCGACAGGGCGGGCAAGCCGGTCGTCATCGCGGGAGAGGTGGGCAAGGGTCGGTTCGTCGCCTCCGGCATCGCGTTCGGCCTCAACGCGGAGACGCGGGAAGAGGAGCCAACGAACGGCGAGGCCGAGCTGCTGCGGGAGCTGGTTCTCTGGCTGGCCTCGGGTTCCTGACGCGCGGAAGGATGGGCGGCGATGGACACAGGCGGCAAGGAGCGGGCAACGAGCGCGGGCGACGGGCGCATCTGGGACCGCGAGCATGAGAGTATGCCGCGTCAGGAGCTGCGGCAGCTTCAGCTCGAGCGCCTGCAGGTGACGCTGAACCGCGCGATGCGCAACATCGCGTTCTACCGCGAGCGCTTCGCCGACATAGAGATCGCGCCCGATGGCATCCAGTCGCTCGAGGACCTGGCGCAACTGCCGCTGACGAGCCGTGAGAACCTGCGCGAGGGCTACCCGTACGGGTTCTTCGCGGTGCCGCTGCGCGAGGTGGTCAGGATAGACACTGCGCCGGGGCTGCACCGGCGGCCGACCGTGTGCGCGTACACCCGCAATGACCTGAGGCACTGGGCGGAGCTGGCCGCGCGAGTGCTCACGGCCGCCGGCGTCACGGCCGACTCGGTGGTGCAGATACCCTTCGAGGCCGGGATGTTTGACGCGGCCTACGGCTTCGTAGGGGGAGCTGAGCTGATCGGGGCGTCCGTGGTCTCCGCTCCAGGGGGGGACTACCGCAAGCAGGTGCAGCTTATGCACGACTACCGCGCCACGGTTGCGGTGGGGATGCCCTCCGACGCGCTACGCCTGGCAGATGAGGTGGAGGGGATGGGGCTGGGCCCGCGTGGCCTGTGGCTGCAAGTGGCGCTGCTGGGAGGCGAGCCCTGGTCGGAGGAGACGCGCGCGGATATCGAGGAGCGGCTGGGAGTGGAGACGCTGGATCACTTCGGGGTGCGCATCGCCGCCGCGCCCGGCCTGGCCTTCGAGTGTGAGGAAAAGGCGGGGCTGCACGTGAGCGAGGATCACTTCCTGGCGGAGATCGTTGACCCGGAGACGCTGGCGCCGCTGCCGCCGAGCTCCGAGGGCGAGCTGGTGCTGACCACGCTCACCAGGGAGGCGCTGCCCGTCATCCGCCATCGGACGGGCGACCTGTGCAGCCTTGACGAGGAGCCCTGTGAGTGCGGCCGGACGCTGGCGAGGATGTCACGGCCCAAGCATCGCGCCGATGACTCCGTTGTCGTGCGCGGCGTCTCCATCCAGCCGCAGGCGATCGCGCGCGCGTTGGAGGCCCTGCCCGGCGGCCCGCCGGAGTACCAGGTCGTTGTCGGTGAACAGAGACCCGACGACATCCAGATAAGGATCGCGGTGCCCTCACAGGCAGCGCAGGCCGGCCTGCCCGCGCTCCAGCACGCCCAGGAGCAGATCGAGCACGAGCTGGCAGCCCTGCTCGGCCTGCAGGTGAGGGTGGCGATGGTGGAACGGTCAAGCCTGGTTGATTCTGCGGGGACGGTTCAACCGCTTATGGACCTGCGAGCGCAAGGCGAAGATGATTCCTAACGTGGGGAAGGCAGCCTGGCGGCAGGATACGTGAGAGCGCTTGGCGAAGAAGGGCATAGAGAGGTAAGTTCGGTCAGGAAGGGGTGGCCTCGTGTGCGCATATCCCATCGTGTAGCCCTCGTCGGATCGTTCCTCCTCGTGTGCCTCACGTGCAGTTCCCAGGCTGAGCCGGTGGTGGAGACGATTGATCTGGAGCATATACGCCCAGATGAGATAGTGGACTTGTTCGCGCCGGCCTATGAACCGGGCGAGGAGGACGCTTGGGCAAGCCACCAGCGCGTCGCCATCAACTTCGCGCTGGATGCCATCGCGCGGGCGGCCGGGCTTCGCCCAGGCCCCGAGAGAGACGTATTGCCGGTTGAGGGAGCCAGCGCAGTGGTGCTGGGTGATGGACTGTGCTGGTCGGTGCGCTCGCAGTCCGAGGGGATAGACCTCGGCGCCGCCCGGGGCCTGCTGCCAGACGGACTCGCGGGGCTACCCAAGGTAGTGCCTGGCCGAAACGCCGTGATGGTCAAGGGCACGCGCGAAGCCGTTGATGAGTTTCGCGAGATGGTGAAGGGCACGCCTGAAGGCGTTGATGAGTTCGGTGAGATTGTGGTCCCGCTCGACACTCCGCGGAGGAATGTGGAGCTACGCGTGGGGCTCTACGAGTTCGAGCAACGGACACTGCGCGAGGTCCTGCCCGAGATGCACGCCTGGGGCTCGCAAGGCGATGCCGGGTTCACTTTCGGGCTGGGCAAGTTAGCGCTGGTCGAGGAGTCCGCCGACCGGGCGCCGATGGCGCGCACAATGGCGGAAAGTCGCGTCACCGTCGCAGATGCCCGACCCGCGTTTGTCTGCCTCGGCGAAATCCTGGCCTTCCCCTCCAGGGAAGATGAAGCCATTGTCTGGTACGACGCCTCAGGCAAGCGGCACGCGAAGCACTTGCCAGAAGTGGTCTTCGCAGGGCTCTCTTTGTGGGTGTATGCGCACATCTACCCCGACGACACGGTCCAACTGTTCGTCCGGCGGTTGGCCTTGGGCGCAAGCGGCAAGCCAGCTGACATCGGCGCGCAGCACATCTCATCGGCGCTGCCTGGGGAGGCGATGGTGAGGGTAGCTGACGGCGAGTCCCTGGTTATCGGGGGATTGCGTGCCCGCCTGCGCGACCAGCTCCGGGAAGCAGACGCCGGCGAGGTCGCGGTGGACGAGGCCCTGGAGTCCATCATCACTCTCACGCCTTACGTCATGACGCCGGGCCAGGATTGACGACTAAGGCCCACGACTCGTGCAAAGCCCGCGTGCGCCGCGCTTGGAGGGGAGCCGCTCAGTGAGCGCTGAGACGCAGCACACACACCTGCTGCGCGGGCACCGGCACCTCGACCGACGCAATGGCATCCTCCACCGCGGCCTGCCATGCTCCGTCTGAGAGCTGGTCCGCCAGCGTAAGCGTCGCGCCCTCGAGGCCGAGGTCGGCAGCTTGGACGGTAAGCGTCACGCTGCGCTCGTCCTCGGCCGAGTTGTACACGGTCAGGTAGACCGTGCCCTCGTCGTCGGGTCCCCAGCGCTCCAGCCAGACATCGGGGTCAGAGCTGCGCGCGTGGGTGATCGGCTGCCAGCCGGCGCCGGTGACCGTGCGCAGCACGGGCACGAAGCGGTCGTTCAGCTCCGCCACGGGCGCGTAGGCCTCCGGCGTCTCGTAGACGCGCATGTTCGCGAACGAGGGGTAGATGCCGTAGAAGGTGCAGAGGTGGTACGAGCGCTCCATCTCAGCCGGGTCGTCGTGGATGTTGTATATGAGCAGCAGGAAGGGTTTCTGGAAGGCCATCACGCGCTTCTGCTCCAGGTAGCCGTGGCCCTCGACACCCATGATGTCCAGCGCGAAGAAGTGAAAGCGCCGGTTCTGATGCACGCCGTTGGCGAAGAGCAGCTTGCCGCGCTCGTGCAGGTAGTCGCGCAGCGACCAGAGGAACTCAAGCAGCGTGAAGCGGTTGTGTATGACGGGCTTGCCGTTGGCCGGATCGTAAGTCAGCGGCACCTGGGCGTAGGCGAAGTGCTCGTGGCGATGGTTGAGGTAGCTGCCCCAGGCGCCGAGGGAGTCCACGTAGGTGCCGTCGAGGTTGGGGACCTCCTGGTGCTGCTCGGCTACGTGGGCCAGCAGCGCCTTGGCGATGGTCGCCTGGTCGCCGTCCTCGAAGAGGCGCGGGTTGGCGTTGAGGGGGAAGGTGAAGGAGTTGCCACCCCACGTGGTGTTGCGGATGCGGATCTGCGGCAGGCCATCAGCGTCGTGGAGCATGCAACTCTCGATGATCTCCTTGATCTGCGCGCCCCAGCCTCGCGACCGGTCAGGCTGGGGCGGCTCCCAGGCGCGGAAGAGCGCCATCGCCTCCTGCTTGCTGGCCGGGAGCTTGTCCAGGCGCGTCACCTCGCGCTGGCCGGGGATGATGTACGGGCAGGTGTATATCTCGTGCTCGTCATCGAACTCCCAGCCGCCTGGCCCGCCCTCGTGGAAGGCGTAGTTGTCGGGATCGGGCAGCTCGAAGCGGGGTGCGCCGAACATCCAGAGGCCCTCGCGCTCGGCGCGCTTCTCAAAGGCCCAGGAGTACAGCTCGTAGTAGCGCCGGGCGGCATCGCGCAGACCCCACCTGCCATCACAGCGATACACGACGAACGCGAACGGCGCCCGGCTCTTCAGCTCTCCACCCGCTGCCGGGGAGAGGCCGAAGCGGAAGCGGATGGCATAGCCGAAGTCGGCGTCCCAGGTGAACTCGCAGTCGCAGGGTGAGCCTGCCGGCACCGCCAGGGCGATGCCCTCGCCCGCCTGGGGGTCGGATAGCGAGGAGAAGGTGGTGACCGCCAACGCCTGCGGCTCCTCGCCGAGCGGCACCTCCTCGCGGATGCTCTTGCCCCAGCACCATCCCTCCCCGCCGACGGGTAGGCTGAAGAGGAGATCAAGGCCACGATCCTCGCCCCTGAGGTCCTCGACAGCGCCCGTGCACTTGATGACGCCGCCCTCAGAGCTGAAGGTCGCGTCCACGCGCAGGCCAAACTGGTCATCCTGGAAGTGCTGCACGATCGCGTCGCCCTCAGAGGTGATCTCGCCGGTCACGGGCACCGTGTCGCCGCCGAAGGGCCGAAGCCACAGGCCGGACTGCGAGCCCTGGCCGCCGAGGCTCTTTCCGTCAAGCAAGATGGCGTTCACGGCGCCGGAGTCGGCGAGGATGAGGGCAAGCCCGTCGTCGGTGGTCAGCGTCGGCATCGTCCTGGCCTCCTCGGGTCGAGGGATGATGCGCGTCGGCTTGGCGCGCTCGATGGT
>CBFDBV010000345.1:0-5470 GCA_965603135.1 uncultured bacterium | reverse complement strand
GTCCTCGGTCTCAAGCTGCTGTGCCGCCACGCTCCCGGCGACCAACAGTGCGAACACTGCCCACGCGGCTATTCCCACGGCTTTCATATTGAACCCCTCCGCGATGAGGTGCACCACCTCAAGTGACGCAGATTGCGGTGTGCCTTCATCCCTGCACACTCCTCAATTCAGGCGGAGGCGGAACCCTTCGCCAAGGCGGGCCCGCCCCCTGACCGTACATCGTTAACTCGCAACTCGTCGCTTGTCGCTCATTGCACGAGCCGTGTGACCGCCACCCGCCGGTAGATGCCGCCCTGGTTCGCGCCGTCCCAGACGCGCACCGCCAGGCAACTCTCCTCGCCTGTCTTCGCCTGCTCCGCCTTCAGCGGCACGCCGAACGGCTCGTCCCAGCCCTCGTGATGGCCGATCAGCTCGCCATTGAGGTACACCCACGCCTCGCCATCCACGCCATCGAAGGTCAACTGTCCCTTCGCCTCCAGCCACGCCGGCTCCACCTTCAGCCTCAGCCGATACCAGGCGAAGCCATCGTAACCCTCGTGCCCCTGCTCCTCCCACGGCTTGCCGATATGTATCTCCTCCCAGCCCGAGTCATCCACGTCAGGCGCGAACCATCGCTCCTTCTGCCCCACGTCCTCCGGGTCGAGCTTGAACTTCCAGGTCCTCGGGAGCTCAGCGATCACCTCGGCGGCCTGCGCCCGCATCCGCTCCACCCGCTTGCGCAGGCCGATGACCTCCTTGCCCAGGTATCCCGTCTTCGAGACCACGCTCGTGCTCACGATCCCGTTCCACCTGGCGCGGTCCTCCCTGACCTCGGTGACCAGCTCCTCGAGCAGCCTCAGCGCCTCCCGCGCGGTGGCGTGCGCCTCCTGTGCCGATTCCTTCGAGTCGATGCTCGCGCGCAGGTTCGCGTACGCTATCAGCCTCTGCGCGTACTCGTAGGTCAGGTCAATCTTCGCCAGGCGCTTCTTCACCAGCTCATCTTCCGCCAGCTTGTGCGCCCGCGCCAGGGCATCACCCATCGCCTTGAGGACCTCGTCGGTGAAGACATATCGCCCGGCGGTTGTCCCGTGACCGGGGAAGTGCTGGCCGCAGTTGGCCGTCGAGTCCTCCATCACCTGATAGTACTGGCGCATTGCGGGGCCGCCCTTGCCGAACAGCCGGTCGCACATCTCGTCGAGCATCTCGTCCACGTCGGCGTCCACGTTCCACAGCAGCTTCGCCGGCACGTAGTAGGCGGGGAAGAGCATCCACGCGTTCTGCGCATTGAACTGCGTGTACACGCCCTTGACGCCCACCGACAGGAAGTACGGGATGTCAACCGCCTGGCAGTGGGTGATGGGCCAGGGCAGGTCCATCCAGTTGACCTTCCAGTAGTACTCGTAGAAGTAGATGTCGCAGCCGCGCTCCTGCCAGGCGCGGATGATGTTGTCGTAGACGCGGTTCGGCGGGCAGTCGGGGTCGTTCACGGGATGGGCCATGCAATAGTCCTCGTAGTGAGTGATGATCACCGCCAGCATGGGATCGGCCTTGATCTCAGGGTCCTTCGGTGGCCGGTTGTAGACATTGTAGGCGCCCACCAGCATGTGAGCCTCCGGGTGCGTCTTGCGCAGCTCAGCAGCGACCGCGTTGTAGAACAGCAGGCTCCGGCGCGACTTGCTCTGGTCCCTGGGGACGTCCTGTTCATCCATCGCCTGGCACGCGTCGCACTCGCACCACAGTTGCCCATCCGTCGGCGAGAGGGAGAGCAGGTTTATGTCCGGGTCCGCCTCCAGCATCTCGGCCATGTGCTGGGCGATCTCGCGCACGACCGCCGGGTTCGAGTAGCACAGCTTGCAGTGAGCGTGCTCGGACCGTTCGCCCTTGACGAGGGCGAAGTACTCGGGATGCTGCTCGAAGTACTCCTTGTGGGGCAACAGGCGGTTCTGCGTGTGATAGATGCCTGGCGCGATCTTGAAGCCGGCCTCCAGGCCCTCGCCGCCGCGGTTCTGCCGGTTCATCACCGACCAGTGGCCTGTGCCGATCCACCTCATCGGGAAGGAGGGCGCCTGGCGGTCGTCCACGTCGGTGAGGACGATGTCCTTCATCTCAGGTACGCACTCGCCCAGCGGGTCGCCCGGCACATACCAGCGCACGCCCAGGTGGTCCTCCAGCAGCCCGCACACGCCGTACAGGGTCCCCAGGTCCGAGCCACCCAGGATCGCGAGGTCCCCGCCGACGCTCTCGATCGCGTAGCCTTCGTCACCGAGATCTGCACGCGTGGTTACGCCCGCTGCGGCAGCCAGGCCCGTAGCGCCCAACAGTATCCGGTTGCCCGCGACTTCGTCCTCCTCCGTCGCTGCGGGCAGCAGGGCGCCGCTGATTCTCTGCACGTAGCTCTGAAGCTGTCGGGCCGCGAAGATGAGTTCGTCACTGGGCTCGGCTGGCAGGATGATGGTGGCTGCGGGCTGCCCACCGACCACCAGCGCACCGGGCGGCGCGTCCGTCTTCACCTTCCCGCCCGCCGGCAGCAGCCCGCTGGGACTCAGTCCGGCGTCGAGTTCGCTCATATATGCCAGCGCCTCCTCGTTGGTCAGCTTCGGGAACTCCCACAGGGCCAGGCGAAACAGCGTCGTCCCGGTCGGGTAGCTGATGGTCAGGGAGATGGGGTAGTTGGCCACGTCCAGCAGCGCGTTCGTTGCCTCAGCCGGGTCGAACATGGCCGCCGCGCATCCTTGCCACCTCTCATTGACCGCGCGGTCCATCAGGGCGTCGGCACACAACACCCACGGCTCCGAGGGCCGGAGCATCAGCTTGCCTGGTGCCTCCTGTCTCCGCTTGGCCGTGGCCGCCCACCGCTGCTTCTCGCCGTGGGTTCCGCCGGGGTAGCAGCGCAATCTCACCTCCACCGCCGTGGGCTGCGCCGCCTCGATCTTGCCCTCCACCAGCAGCTTATCATCGTCCTTCACCTGGGTGAAGGTAAGCGCCACGCGCCCCTCGGGGACATTGTAGACGGCTCGGACCCTCTCCTGTGTGTCCCACCTCTGGTATGTGACCTGCGGGCGCCAGGTGCCGATGGACCGCCCGGCCAGGCGCACATCTATGCACCCGCCCCCGTACCAGTTACAGCCGGTGGGCCCCGTCAGGCCTATGCCGGACATTCCCTCCTTGGGCACGACCTCGCCCGCGCTGCCGTGCTTCTCAACGTCCAGGCAGGCCTGATACCTGACGGCGTAGCCGGGCGAGCCGCACTTGAACCGTGGCGGTGAGCAGTAGAGAACGCGGTGGCCCTCATGGGCGCCGGCGGTGGTCTGCACCTCTTCCTTTCCGGCGATCTCGCGGGCCTCTGCCGGCTCACCGACCGGCTCTGGCCGGCTCAAGAACTCCGTCACGCTGAGTTTCTGGGCTGCCAGCGGCAGGCAGATCGCCAGCGCCAGCATCATCAGCGGCAAGCGGTGCCATTGCATTTTCGCTCTCTCCCCATCGGGGCGATCACTGGGCCCGTCTCCTGTTCTTCGCCCAACCTCAGCCCCTTCCCTTCCCCGCACTCTTCACGAAATTCGCAATGCGTGTTGCAATGCCCGCCATTTTGTGGTATCATAAGCGTCACAAACCCGGGCGGGGTGCCTGGGTTGTTGTGTTCGCCACAGACTATTGTCGTTTACTCTCAATGTACCGGAGGTGTGAGTTCTGGAACCGAAGAAGATACTCATTATCGAGGACGACCCGCAGTGTGCGAAGCTCGTGGCCACGAAGCTCAGCGCCGAGGGATACGAGGTCGAGGTGGCCGAGACCGGGGAGCAGGGCCTGGAGCGCATCGAGGCTGAGATCCCGGACCTGTTGCTGCTCGACCTGATCCTCCCCGGCGTTGATGGGCTGGAGGTGTGTCGGCGTCTCAGGCGCGACAACGACCTGCCCATCATCATGCTCACCGCCAAGGATGACGAGATTGACGCCGTCATCGGCCTGGAGGTAGGCGCCGACGACTACATCACCAAGCCCTTCGGGACGAGGGAGCTGGTGGCTCGGGTGCGGGCAATGCTGCGGCGCGTCAAGATCAACCGCGAGTACACCGAACCCATCGAGCACCTCAGCTTCCCGGACCTGGAGATTGACATCCCGCGCAGGAGCGCCATAGTGCAGGGCGAAGAGGTCCATCTGACGCCCAAAGAGTTCGGACTGCTGGTGTACCTGGCCGCCAAGCCGAATGTGGTCTTCGAGCGCGAGGCCATAATCGAGGACATCTGGGGGCGGCCGGGCGGCAGCGGCGACCTGCGGACCGTGGACACGCACGTCAAGCGTCTCCGCCGCAAGATCGAGGAGGGCCGCGCGGTGCGGTGGAGCATCTCCACCGTGTGGGGCGTGGGCTACAAGTTCCAGATGCCGCAGTAAGCGGAGCTGCGAGTTGCCAGTTGCGAGCTACGAGTTGCGGCCTTCCTGGCTTGCGGCTCGTAGCTCGTTGCGTTACTGCTCCCAGGCCGGAGAAAGGGCGGACATATGACCCCGAGAGAGCGCGTGCTGGCCGCCTTCGCCAAGCAGCCCACCGATAAGGTCCCGCTCCATCACATCGGCACCTGCTCAGAGGTGGCCTCCGCCCTGCTGGGCCGTGAGGCCTACGTCGGAGGCGGCATCCAACAGTGGCGAGAGGTGACCGCCCTCTGGCAGGGCGAGGATGCCCACGAGGAGTTCGTCGAGCGCTCGTTCCAGGACGCCATTGACATCGCGCTGCTCTGGGACAACGACATCATCCGCACCAGCTACTGGCGGCATAACCGCAAGCCCTCCAAGCAGCTCGATGACAATACCTACCTGTTCGCCGAGGGACCCGAGGAAGACTGGTCCGTGCTGCGCTTCGACCCCCCGAGCGAGCAGTGCCACGTCTTCAAGTACCACCCCGAGGTCAAGCAGACCTTCGAGGACATCGAGGCTGGGATCGCCGCGAGCGAAAAGAGCATCGAGGACTACCAGCCGACTGCGCCGAGCTTCGAGTTGCGTGCCAAGGAGATGCTGGGCGAGGACTACGTCATTCGCGTCGGGGCCGGGGGCTGCGGCATACCCACGCGCGGCACCGACATCTGGTTCGAGGCGATGCTGCTGCGCCCCGACCTCATCGGCCGCCACCTGGACGTGCAGGCCGAGCGCGCCCGCCGCGACATCCCCTTCCTCGCCTCTCTGGGCTTCCGGCTGTTCTGGGGCGGAAGCGACTTCGCGTCCTACGAGGGGCCGATGTACTCGCCGAAGGTCTTCGACGACCTGATGCTGCCGCGCGTGACCCAGATCGCGGAGATCGCCGAGGCCAGTGACGGTTTCTACCTCTTCGCCAGCGACGGCAACCTCTGGCCGGTCGCCGACAGCCTCTTCGGCAAGTCCGGCGTGCACGGCTACTACGAGATTGACCGGCGCGCCGGGATGGACCTGGGCAGGCTGCGGCGCGAGTTCCCGGACCTCACGCTCGTGGGCAACATCAACTCGCACACGACGCACCTGGGCACTC
>CBFDBV010000344.1:0-5478 GCA_965603135.1 uncultured bacterium | reverse complement strand
AGCACCGTTCCTCTGCCCAGCGCGGCCTGGTAGACGCCTGCCTCCTCATTGCTGGGCCGCACGTGCGGGCTTGACGGTGTCCACGAGCGGGCCGTCTGCTGGGTCCAGTCGGCATCGCCGAAGGCCGCGCTCAGCAAGCGGTTGTCGGGCCGGCCATACTGGTTGTAAATGCCGCAGGGCCCGACCAGGATCAGCCGGCCGCCGTCGCGAACCCAGGCGATCAGCTTCTCGGCAAGCTCGGGCGGGCAGCAGTAACCCAACGGCACGACGATGGTTTGGATGCCCTGCACCGACTGCTTGCCCTCGAGCACCAGCCGCTCCCAGAGGTAGCCGTAGTTCCAGCCCTCCTCCTCGAGTGCGGCCGCGATCTCGCCCATCCACAGGCGGGGGCCCAAGTAGTAGAGCGAGGTCGGCAGGGCGTCGAAGAAGCTGCTGGTGACCTCCAGGATCGCCACGTCCGGCTGGACGGTGGGATGCTCCAGCGCGACGCGGCCCACCCTGCGGATGCGGGCCATAGACAGGGGCATGTGCGTGGTGGAGTAGCGCAGCACGGTGTTGCCCAGGCGCGGCTCGGGCCAGTTGTCGCCTGCGGCCGCGCCGGTGCCGATGCCGCGCCAGAGGTCGTGCAGCGACTGGCCCCAGGCCATACTGTCGAACAGCATCGCGAGGCCGTTGGCCTTGTAGCACTCCTCGTCGCAGAGCTGGGGGTTGTTAACCAGGGCCGCTCCCCACTCGAGTACGCCCAGGGCCGTGTCCGGATACGCCTTGCGCAGGCTGTCCATGCAGCGGTTCATGGGCTGCCAACTGCGGGGCCGATAGGTGTGGTAGGTGAAGATGTCGAGCGTCTCGAACATCCCCGGCAGGTCGAAGCCGACCCGGCGATCGTTGCCACCATGGTTGAGGTTCAGGTAGCCGCACATGGGGACCTCGGGGCAGTGCTCGCGCAGACCGCGCGCGACGGCCCTCATCATGTCGAAGTACCCCTCGTTGCGGAAGCGCGCGAACTCGTACTGCAGGCCGGTCGGCCGGTCCTCGTTGCCGGGAGTGTCTATCTCCTCGAATGACCCGTAGGTGGTCCCCCACTTGGCGTTGAGGTCCGCTATGTCGCCGTACTCCCGCCTCAGGTACTCGCGAAAGGCGGCCCGGGCGCTGGGGTTGTGGCCGGTTTCATTGTTGTAGACGGAGTGGATCTCCTCGCCGCCCCAGACAAACACCTTGGTCCGGCCGGGGTACTCGGCCCTCAAGAACCGAGATATGTCGCGACCAGCGTCGCGGAAGAATTGCTGCACCAGCGGATGCCACCAGTTGAGGTGTGCGGTCGGCCCGCCGTACCGGTCTACCTCGTACCACTTCTTGTCGGCGGGCATCGCGACGATCTTGCCGTCTCTGTCCTGGACATAGATGTCCGTGTCGCTGCCGTGCCTCTCGAACCACCACGCGGGGCCGTGGATCCAGAGGTCGTGAGGGCCAAGGCTGAGGGAATGCATAAAGGTAGCGTCGGGGCGATTGGCGATGTAGCTTTCGTACCCGCTGAAGCGCTGGTAGTCGCTGTACTCGCCAGGCTTGCACTCGTGGGTTTTCCGGTCGGTGCGAGTGCAGCCCGGGAGGTCGAGGAGACGGCCGAAGTCGCCCATCTTGAACCAGTCGCCCCAACTGGCCGAGGGGTGGAGGTAGGCCGGCTGGTCGCCCTTCATAAGGCAACCCTTCTCCTTGGCCCACCGGTAGTCGCTGGCGCTGCCGCCGGCGGCCGCAGGCTCTACTGCGGGTGCCGAGGCGGGGGCAAGCGCAGCGAAATCCTCAAGGGCCGCCTTGACCTTGTCGCCGACGTCATCGAGCCTCGCCGCCAGGTCCGCTGCGGGCTGCGGGAAGGTCCGCTGCAGGCCGGCCTCGTTCCTGCTGTCGAGGTAGGCGGCGGCGAAGGTCCGATACAACGCGTCGAGCATCTGTTCTGTCTCAGCGACCTCGCGCGCGAGTGTGCTCACGCGCTTCCTGGCCTCGGCGCTCAGCTTCTGCGCACTCTCCAGATAGAAGGCCACGCGCTCGAGGGTCTGCATGTCTTCCTGCACGAAGCCCTGGCGGACGAGCAGGCTGCTGTACTCGATGCCCGCCTCGACGAACTCGGGGGCCCGCTCGCGCATGTGGTCGTAGGACAGACAGGGCCGCGCGCGCGGCAGGACGTGGCGCAGGCTGTAGTTCCTGAGCGTGAGAGGGTCGCGTCGGTCCTCGTACTTGACGCCGAGCAGCCTCTTGGCCGGGAAGCGATAATCCATGCCATTGACCAGGAACGGGTGGACCGGGCCATAGGCGAAGAAGTTGTCCACGTAGAGCGTGGTCTGGTCCACCGTCCGGATGGCGACCGCCGCCACCGGCTGCCCGCTCCTGAGAAAGGGGATGCGATTGCCCAGCTCCATCCAGTGGCCCAGGAAGTCGGGGCCCGCGGTGCTGCCCACCAGCGCGTAGTAGTTGAGCAGCGCGACGTAGAAGCGGGCCTTGTCGCAGTCGAAGCCCAGCCGCAGCGTGAACCATCTCTCCGGGCGCAAACACACCCGCTCCTTCATGCCCTTCCAGCGAAAGAAGTCCGGGGCGTGCTCGAACTGCAAGGCAGCGCTCTCGCCCTGGTCGGCGCACAGCGTACCGAACTCGTCAACGAACAGAGCGGCCAGCTCCTGTCCATCCGCGCCCAGCAGCGCGATCCGCAGCGGCTTTCCACTGTAGGAGCCGGCCATCAGGTCCATCTCAATGAAGCCGCTGTTGACAGGCGTGAAGGTCAGCCGCATCTCCGCGGCACCGCCGCCGTTGTCCTCGAGGCGCACGCACCTGTCCGCCAGGGTCTGCTTTGCGCCCTGGCCCTCGGTCCAGTTGGGCAGGTCCAGGACGGAGACGGAGGCGCCCTCGCCGGCCTGGACCTCGAACCCCGCCGGCGGCTCGCCGGGGGCATCGCCCTCGAACCCGGTGTAGTGCCGGACCACCGCGGCGGGCTCCTCGTCTTTGGCCTCGCCCGGCGGAATGGCGTACGCCCTGACGTTGTCGAACTTGCCGGTGCCCCAGACGTAGAGGCCGAAGTGGTCGCCATCGTGGAGCGGCTGGGTGTCGAAGGTGTCCAGGGAGGCCTGACCGTCAACTAGCATTCGCAGGTGCCGGCCGCGCTTCTCGATGACCACGTGGTGCCACTGTCTGGGCCTGGGGAGGTGCCGCGTGTCCGAGTGGATCTCCTGTCCCCGGCGGAGGATCTTGTTGCGCGTGTTAGCACTGGCCCCGAAGCCGAAGAAGTAGCCCTGCCGCACCCAGTCCTCAGGCGGGATACCGAGGACCGCGGACAGGTCGGCCGGGTCGTCGGCGATGCAATCGTACTCGATGCGCATGTCCGGCCCGACGGGCTTCGTGCACGCGATCGTCCCCGGCCCGACTACGTAGAGCGCCCGGTCCTTGATGGTCCAGGCCCCGTGCAGCGAGCGCCAGCTCTCCCCGACATCGTCGCGCTCGAAGTCGTCGGAGAAGACGAGCGTCGGCTCTGCCCCGGGACCCTCGGGGCTGCCGGCGGCCCGGACCTCGTCGAGGTAGATGACCACGCGCTGGCCCTTGAAGGGCGTCTTGGCCCTGACGAACAGCACCCAGTGGTCCAGGTAGCTGTCCTCGCCCCAGCCGAGGCGGTGGACCTTGTCCGAGACGTTCTCCTCGAAGAGCAGCCAGCCGCGCTCGCTCTTGACGAGCGGCATCAGCCACGAGGTCTGGGTGAAGTCGCCCCTGGGCGACGTGCCCCGGATGCTCCAGCCGAACCCAACCTGGATGCCCTCAGGCAGGTCGGGCGCGAACACGCGGCCGGACAGGAACACGGGCTGCGTCAGGGGGGTCTTCAGGATCGGACCGCGCCAGGAGGCGATCGTGAACTTGCCGCCCTTGTCGTGGAAGGTGACATCCAGCCTGAGGGAGCGCTCGCCGGAGTAGGCCTCGTCTGCGGAGAGCCCCTTTGAGTTGACCGTGAGGTACCCGTTCTCGGTGGCCTTGTCCAGGCCGAAGACCTGGGGCTGGCCACAATTCCAGAACGTCGCGTCGTCCTCGGCCTCGAACTCGTTGGCGTAGTGCTCCTGATATTCCTGCGCATCGGCCGGGGCGCACCAGCCGTGCAAGAGCACCAGCACTGCAACTGCCCTGGCGGCCGCTGCGACCCGGTTGCTACCGGGCACCTGCGCTCGCGGGCCATCGCTCACGCTCATCACCTCGCGGTGGGCCTGCCAGTGTGACGGGAGTACGCAGGGGCATCAGTAGACCTCGATCTCGTTCAGCCACATTATCTGCGGGCGCTTCGCCGCGCCACCGTTCTCGGCCTGGAGCAATCTCACCCGGTCGGTCGTCACGGGGGCGAACGTGTGCACGGAGAACTCGGTGGGCTCGGCGCCCTCGGCCCTGGCGACCTCGCGCCAGTCGCCTTCAGCCAGCACCTGCACCGAGTAGTCCCGCGAGGTCCAGGTCGTGCCGGTGTCCTGGGACCAGTAGATGACTACCGTCTCGACCGGGACGGCCTCCGGCAGCACGATCTCCGCCCAGTGCTCGCCCGGGCCCTCGGTCGAGGCCCACGCGGCCTTGGTCCAGTCCGCGTAGTCGGGGTCCACCACGCCGTCTATGAGCGCCGCGGGCGTGTAGCCGTTGAAGCTGCTGTCGGTGAGGGCCTTGGCGCCCGGCGTCAGGGCCAGATTGGGGCTCGCCTCGGCCAGGAAGACGGCGTCGAACCAAGCGGTGCCCTCCTGCCGGCGAAAGAGCAGGTAGACGGTGGCATCGGCCACGGGACGCTGAGGGTGTATGATCTTCTGGGAGAACTGCCAGCCGCTCAGGGACTTGTCGAAGGTAGCGCTCTGCCCGTAGAGCGCGCCGCCGCCGACGTAGTGCAGGTCCACGTAGAGCGAGTAGTCGTTGGTGCGATCGCCCAGATCCAGGCCCGCGTGCTCGGTCATGCCGACGGTCTTCAGCTCCTCGGGGTCCCCGCCGGGCGGCTGATACAGGCTCCAGCCGCGCAGCACCAGAGGGCGGGCGACCTCTTGATTGAGCACGATCCGCTGAGAAGCGCCGGCGCTCGGAACCGCCGCAGTGTTGGCGGCGCGGAGCGAACGCGCGCCTGAGCGCTTGATGTCGGTGTCAACCGTGTAGCCGCCATACCCGTACCTGCTCCAGGAGATAGCCGCCTCATCCCCCTGCTCCATGTCGCCGTTGACCAGGAGGCCGGCCGTGGGCGGAACGTAGAGGAACGCGTGCCGGTATCGCTTCTCTCCGCCATCCCACGAGACTGCCACGGTCATCTTACGCCAGCCGGTTTTCTCACCATCCTGCGCGGTCAGCACGATGGGCAAGGACAGCTGGCCGCCGGGCTCAACATCGGCCGTCTTCTGCGTGAACTCGGCCGCGAAGCCCGTCGGCGGCGACACGCTGACCTCGACCACCAACGGTCTCTCGGCGCGCATGTTCTGCGCGGTCAGCAACAGGCGC
>CBFDBV010000343.1:0-5495 GCA_965603135.1 uncultured bacterium | reverse complement strand
GACCGGCAAGGTCTTCGATACCTTCACCCTCAACGATCGGGTGCACAGCAAGGAGTTGGGCGGCTTCCACTTGCGGGACGATCCGGCTCCCGAGGTCCAGGTCGTGGCCGAGGGCCCGGTGTATGCTGAGGTGCGCGTCAAGGCGCGCTATCTCAAGGGCGATGAGGCGCCCGCCAGCGAGCCGGCCGCGACCTACGTCTTCGACTACTTCGCCGCCTCGCCCATCGTCGGCCTCGCCGCTGAGATCAGCCAGGCGAGCCCGTTCTCCTGGCACGAGCTGCACTTCATCGAGATCAACTTCAAGGATGACAGCTTCACGGAATACGTCCTTGACGATCCCGCCGGGCGCACGCAGTTCACCGACGACGAGAAGAGCCGCAGGGGCAGTTGGGGCGCGCTGCTCGAGGGCCGTCACGGGCTCGGAATGTTGATGCGCGCCATCGTCTACGATCACAAGCCGGGCTACGGTCGCTACCTGCACGGCCCGTGGGGCCCGTGGGATGCCCAGGAGCGCGAGTTCCGCGGCAGTCTCTGGGTTGGCGTGGCCGATGACGCGGCCGCTGAGATCGCGAGCGTGGTGGGCGCGGCGCGGGGAGTTACCCGCGCCGGCTTGATGGCCCCCACGCTGGCGGAGAACCTCGACCGGCTGGCGGCCCTCAAGGAGAAGATGGAGCCGGGCCTCAGGCGTAGCCGCCTCGCCTGGCTGCTGTCGCTGCTGGAATGCTCGCTCACCCACGGCGTGCCGATGTCCGACGCACTCGAGCTGACGGAGACCCTGCTGGCCGCGGCCGAGGCGGACCGCGATATGCCCACGTGGTTGCCGTGGCCAGGAGACCACCCGGGTATGCACCTGCTCAGCAAGGACCAACTGGGGGTGGGCCTGGCGTGGACCGGGATCCACGGCCCGGGACCGCGAGGGCTGCTGCTGGAGAGCCTCTTCGATATGCGCAACGAGCGGGAGATGCTCGCCGAGCCCTGTGAGCTGTTCGTCATCTCGCTCGTTGACGAGCAGGGCGCAACGGGGCAGCTTCGCAGCTCCGAGGGCTGGGCTGAGTGTGACTGCCACATCACCGGAGATGCCGAGAAGGAGTGGCAGGTCAGCGCGCGCTGGTCGCGGCCGCGCGAGGACGGCATAGATGGCATCGAGGTCGCGCTGGCCGGGCGCGTGTCGGGCGATATGTCGGGCTGGAAGCTGACTGTGAGCAACTCGTCCGAGCGCTGGAGCATCAACACGGCGACCTGCCCGCAGGTCACCATCGCCTCCCTCGGCGAAGATGGCTCCGACGACACGCTGCTGGTACCCAGGGGCTTCGGCGTTGGCTACCCCAACCCAGTCGCCACGGGGCCGAGATTCCGTGGCTCCTATCCGTCCGGCGGCTGCGCCATGCAGTGGATGGCTCTCACGGATGCGGACGGTGGCGTGTACGTAGCCGCCCACGACCCGACCGCCGCCACGAAGACCCTCATCGCCATCTCAGACGCGGCCGCCGCCGGCGTGGAGATGTCCGTCGAGGTCCCTGCCCCCGACGCCAGCGTGCCCGGCAATGACTTCGCGACCGATGGCGAGGTCATCATCGCCCTCACCGAGGGCGGCTGGTATCCGGCGACACAGAAGTATCGCGACTGGCTCGCGCGCGAGGCCCCCTGGTGGCCCGAGCGCGGCAGCTTCGCACGCTCCGACCGGCCCGAGTGGGTCGAGCACATCGCCGCCTGGGTGCTGACCGGCGGCACCGCCGAGCAGGTCGTCGAGCCCACGCGCAAGTTCGCCGAGTTCATGGGCGTGCCCACCGCCGTCCACTGGTACAACTGGCATCAGATCCCCTTTGACAACGACTACCCGCACTACTTCCCGACCAAGGAGGGCTTCGCCGAGGGCGTCGCCGAGCTTCAGGCCGCCGGCGTCCGCGTGATGCCTTACATCAACGGTCGCCTCTGGGACACCGACACCGATGACTTCGCCACCGATGGCATCAAGTACTGCACCAAGGACAAGGAGGGCAAGCCGTACATCGAGGTCTACGGCTCGAAGCAGGAGTTGGCCCCGATGTGCCCGTCCCAGGAGTTCTGGCGGGACACGGTGGAGGGCATCGTGCTCAGGCTGGTGTCCGAGGTCGGCGTGGATGCCGTTTACATTGACCAGGTCGCCGCCGCGCGGCCTCGTCTCTGCTACGACAGGAGCCACGGCCACCCGCTGGTGGGCGGGCACTGGTGGGTGGACGGGTACTGGGAGCTGCTCGGCCGGCTCCAGCAGAAGATCGCGCAGGTCAGCCCCAACAAGATGCTCACCACCGAGTCCAACGCCGAGCCCTACGCGAAGTACTTCGACGCCTACCTTATGTGCAACTCGCGCGGCGACGGGCTGATGCCGCTGTTCTCGGCCGTCTACGCCGGGAAGATGCTGATGTTCGGGCGTTACATGAACAACTCCGACTGGGACCAGCCGACCGTCCTGGCGCAGAAGCAGGGCCAGCTCTTCGTCTTCGGCGCCCAGCTCTGGTGGAGCCGCCCGGGCATTGCCGAGCACGCGACCGCCGGCCCCTGGCTGCGCGACCTGGCGCGTATGCGAGTGAACTTGGAGGAGTTCTTCGCCCGCGGGCAGATGGCGCCACCGCCGACCCTCGCCGGCAATGCCGAGCGCATCACCACCGACTGGAAGTTCCGCAACCAGCAGATGATGGTCACTACGCCGCCGGTGTTGTGCAGCGCCTGGCGCGCCGGCGACGGCCGCATCGCCATCCCCCTGGTCAACGTCACCGAGCAGCAGCGCACAGTCACCCTTGACTTCCGGCCCGAGACCTACGCCCTGCCGGCCGATGCCGTCGTGACCGTCCAGCGCTTCGGCCCCGAGGGCGCGGGCCAGACGACCGAGCAGCGGGGAGCCTTTCTGCTGCCCATCTCCCTGGCGCCCCTTGAGGCGTGCGCTCTCGTGGTGGCGCCGGCGTAGCCATGAGCCGCGTTAACCGCCAGGCGATCCGCGATGCACTCGCCTGCAAAATATTCTCGATAAAGGAGGAGGTTCCGCAACCAGCGTAGAATGGGATTGTCTGAGTACGGGACATTGGGATAGTGTGGGGGGGGAGTGCGTCTCTGCACACTGCACAGGCCGAAGGCCTTGCGGCGCACAGAGGGTAGATAGCCGTACAACTTCACACCCGGGAGGGTACAGACCATGCAAAGGACGATGTTGTGCGTGGCCATCGTGGCCATGGTATGTGTCGTAGGCGCCGCCTACGCACAGGATGGGGATAGCTGGACCGACAGGATCAGCGTGTCCGGCTATACCCACGCCCGGTACGACACCGGAGACTCGGTCGAGGACGGCTTCAACTTCCGCCGGATGTTCTTGAACGTGATCAGTCGTGTCAACGACCGCACGATGGGCGTGATCACGCTCTCGCGCGCTGGCGGCACCGCCACCGACGTTGACCTGTACAACGCCTTCGTTGACTACAAGATCAACGAGCAGTGGAATGTGCAGGTCGGTCAGGTTCCCACCTGGTTCGGGCTGGAGGGCTGGGAGGGCTCCTCGGCACGCGGCCGGCTGGTGCTTGAGCGGGCCGCCATCATTGAGGGCGGGCCTCAGGGCACCCAGGGCTTCTACTTCAAGGGCGCCCCGGACCGCGGCGTGTGGTTCCGCCGCAATCCCGTCACTGCCCAGGAGCCGCTCGTGGTCCTGGGGGTCTGCAACGGCGAGTTCCGCGCCGGCGACGTCAACACCGCCAAGGACGTCAGCGTGGACCTCAAGTGGCAGCGCGAGTGGGGCCTGTTCGGTATGAGCTGGCTGAACGGCACCATGGGCGACACCGCCGCCGGTGAGGAGAACCCGCGCGAGGCCTTTGGTGCTTACGCGCGTCTGTTCCCCGCGCCTTGGGGCCTCCAGGCTGAGTGGGCCGGCGGCGAGATGATGGGCGACGACCGGGACGGCTGGTACGTCCAAGGGATGCACGCCTTCGAGGACCATCCGGGCATCCTCTTCGCGCGCTGGGAGCAGATGAGCATCGAGGCCGGCGGCACCACCACCGCCCAGCTCCCTGGCTCCAACAGCGACTACGATGCCCTGATCGTCGGCTACGAGTACAAGCTGGACGATAACAACGAGATAACGGCCCAGTGGACGGACGCCGAGTGGACTGCGCGGGCCGCGGGCGTGAGCACCACTAGCGACGCGAGTTGGGGCGCTGTTCAGTGGCAGTACGCCTTCAAGTGAGCCCTGGGCTAGGGCACATTGAGGGCAAACGGGCGAGCGGGTCCCCGCCGGGGGCCGGCTCGTCTGTGTACATCTGCCACTCGCTTGCCTGAGCAACGGTTGGACTGCGCAGCCCCGATGGCGCGGTCAGCCGATGCCGCCGCCGAGCCGATGGAGGGGCCGAATGGGGAAGGAGGACGCCAAGCGTCCGCAGGGGCCCCATCCGGCCCTGTCCCCTTTGCCGGGCGAAGCCCGCCTCAGACCCCAGCGCGGCGAACTGCCGGGGGCAGGAAGGGAAGTGCACTCCCTCCGGCGAAATGCCGTTGCGACCATCTGAGATCGCGCCAGGGGTCGAGCTGCTTGAGTAGAGACGGGCTCCGTGGCAGTGATTGCGAGAGATGATTACCTCTGTGCCGGGCATAACCTCGCGTTTCACGGGCTCCCTCCTGGCCGCCGCCATCGGCGACTGCCTCGGGGCGGCCTACGAAGGCTACAGCGGCCCCGACCTCGCCGAAGCCTACTACGATGGCCGCTTCAAGCCCGCCAGTCTGACCATGGGCGAGTGGACCGACGACACCTCTATGTTAGTCGCCACCGCTCAGTCGCTCGCCGAGCGCGGCCGGGTCAACGGCGAGGACATGGCCCGGCGCTACCTCGCCTGGTTTGAGGCCGGCGGCCGCGGCATCGGACGGTCCACCTATCATGCGATGAAGCGCCTCCAGGCCGGCGCCCCCTGGAGCGAGGCGGGCGAGAGCGGAGAGTACGCCGCCGGCAATGGCGTCGCCATGCGCATCGCACCCGTTGCCCTTTTCCACGCTCGACGCCTCGAAGGCCTCCGCGAGGACTGCCACACCTGCGGCATCATCACCCATCGCAATGATGAGGCCATTGCCGGCGCGTTGGCCGTGGCCTACGCGGTTGCCAAGGCTGCCGCCGGCCAGCTTGATCCCGAGACCATCATCCTGGAGGTCACTGAACTGCTCGAGCCGTCGAGGGTCACCGATGGCCTGTTTCTCGCGGGTGAACTGCTGGAGAAGGAGGAGGTTCCGCTGACTGCCCTGCCTGAGCTGAGGCTGGGTGGGGCGGCCTTCGAGACGGTCCCAGCGGCCTTCTACTGTTTCCTGCGCTCCCTCCACAGCGTTCAGGAGACGCTGGTCTCCGCCATCGTCGCCGGCGGCGACACGGACACTCGGGCCTGCATTGCCGGCGCCATCTCCGGCGCTTACAATGGTCGTGAAGCGATCCCCGCCAGGTGGCTCAAGGAGCTGCCTGCTCGCGAGGGCATTGACAGCGTCGCCACCAAGCTCTG
>CBFDBV010000342.1:0-5504 GCA_965603135.1 uncultured bacterium | reverse complement strand
CCCGACTCGCCGAAGCGATCCTGCACCCCCACCATGTCCATGTGCACCGGTCGGTCCAGGCACGCCTGGCCGATCACTCCGGCCACGATGTTCCCGAAGCCGCCTACCTGGTGCTCCTCGGCCGTCACCACGACCCCGATGTCACTGGCTGCCGCCACGATCGCCTCCTCGTCAATCGGCTTCACCGTGTGAGCGTTGACGATGCGCGTCTCCAGGCCCTTCTCCTCCTTAAGGATGTACGCCGCCCGCATCGCCTCCGGCACCATCGGCCCGCAGGCGATGATGGCCACGTCCTCATCCTCGCCCTCGTAGTCCGGCGCGAGCACGATCTCGAAGGCGTCCAGGAACTTCTCGGCCGCCCCGCGGAAGCGGATGATGTTCGCGACACCCGCCTCGAAGGGCGTCTCCTCCGTGGTGACTACCGGCGTCGCCTCGCGAGCGTACCGTACCACCGAGGGCGCGTCATTGAACGCGATGGCCTTGGTAGCCTTTTCGGTCTCGACGGAGTCGCACGGGACCTCCATCACGAACCCGGGCAGACACGTGATGACCGAGATCTCCTCCAGCGCCTGGTGGGTCGCGCCGTCCGGGCCTACCGAGATGCCCCCATGCGCATCGGCGATCTTCACCGCCAACCCGCCGTAGGCGATCGTGGTTCTGAGCATGTCCCAGTTGCGCCCGGTGACGAAGACGCCGTAGGAGCCGATGAACGGGATGCGCCCCTCCTTGGCGAAGCCGGCGGCGACCAGCGCCATGTTCGCCTCCGCGATGCCGCAGGTGATGAAACGCTTCTTGCGCTCGGGGTCCTCGTTCTCGCCGTCGGGCTTGTAGAAGTAGTCCATGCGGATGGAGCCGGTGATGTCCGCGCCGTGGGCGATGACCCTCTCGTCCGCGCCCAGCTCCGCGATGGCGTGGCCGAAGCCGTTGCGGGTCGGGTCCATCTCTGCCTGCATGGCCTCGGCCTCGTTCCACCAGTAGTCCCGGCTGAACTTCGGCATCATCGCCTCTACCCGCTCATCAGCCACCTTCTGGTAGTCTTCGGCGAACTTGAGCAGAGCGTCAACGCGCTCGGTCGGGAACTCCTCGGTGGCCCCGATGCACTCCAGGGCCACGTCCAGCGACTCATCCCCCGACCTGCCATCCTTGGGCGGGACGCCGTGATAGCCCACCACGTTCTCGGCGAAGCCCACGCACTTGCCCTTGACGGTATGAGCGAGGATCAGGGCCGGCTTGCCCTCGACCGCGTCGGCCCACTTGAGCGCCTCCAGGATCTCGGCCATGTTGTGCCCGTCAATCTCCCGCACCGCCCAGCCGAAGGCCTCGTACTTGTCCCCGATCGGGTCTATGTTCATAACCTCTTTGGTGCTTCCGTCAATCTGGAGGAGGTTCTTGTCCAGGATGCCGACCAGGTTGTCGAGTTGGTAGTGCCCGGCGAACATAGCGCCCTCCCAGATGGACCCCTCGTCCTGCTCGCCGTCGCCCATGAAGCAGTAGACGCGGTAGTCCTTGCCCTTGAGCTTGGCGTCCAGCGCAGAGCCGCAGGCGACGCCCAGGCCCTGGCCCAGGGAGCCCGACGAGAACTCAAGCCCGGGGAGCTTCTGCCAGTTCGGGTGCCCCTCGAAGGGCGAGCCCAGCTTGCGCAGCAGCACGACCTCCTGGATGCCCTTGATGTCCGCGAACTGCTCCAGCGGTTCTCCGTGGAAGCCTACAGGCAGGTCGTCGAAGTATCCCGCCTTGCCCAGGAGACAGTAGATGGCCGGGGCCTTGTGCCCCACGGACCAGAAGACGCGGTCGCGCCCATCCCACTGCGGGTTCCTGGGATCGTGCCTGAGGTGGTTCAGGTAGAGGGCCGCCCCGATGTCCATAATGGACATAGTGCCCCCGGTGTGCCCCGAGCCGGCGGCAATCAGCGAGATCATGTCCCAGGCGCGCATCTCTCGCGCCGCCTCGATGAGCTCCTCCACGCTGTAGGTCTGTGCCACCTGTCCGGTGGTCGAGTCGATAATCGGCATTCGGTATCACTCCATCGTGTCGGTAGTAGGTTCAGGCTTCTCATCACTTCGCAAGCTCTTATATTCGCCGGCCACTTGCCCTTGACCTTGGCCTCCCCGAAAAAAGTCGTTGCCGTCCCCTTCGCGCCTCACACGAGGCTGCGGAATCGGTGCGCTCTCGCAGGTCCTGCGTCCGTGTTGGCGGAAAAGCCACTCTGCGCCCATCCGTGAGGCCGGCGAAGGCAATCATAATGGCCTGCGCACTTTCTCGCAAGAGGCTGGAGGTCGGACTGTGAGCGAAACGCCTGCCCGTAACCTGCTCGTCCTGCTCTGCGATCAGCAGCAGCGCAACGTGCTGGGAGCCTACGGTGGCCCGGCTCCCACGCCGACGTGGGACCGGCTCGCTGAGACCGGCGTGGTCTTCGACCGGTATTACTGCGCGACGCCGATGTGTGTGCCGACGCGCCCCTCGATGATGAACGGCCGCTGGCCCCACCAGCATGGCTCCCTGTGCAACGCCGGCAAGGCCTACGCGACCCTGCATCAAGGGGAGGAGCTGCTCATTGACCGCCTGCACGACGCCGGCTATCACGTGGGCTACGAGGGCATCTGGCACATCAAGCGCCCGGAGCAGGACGATCGCACCGGCGAGTACGCGCACTTCGTCTCCTCCGGCTTCCCGTATGATCTCCAGGGGGAGATGCTCGCCGAGCAGGGCCGCGAGCCGGACGACCAGCGCGCGCCCGTCCACAATCCCAGTGACGAGGGCGAAGAGCATAGACAGATCAGCGTGCCGGTTCCGGCCACCTGGACGCGGGCGATCGAAGATCACCCCGACATGCTCCGCGCGCGGCATATCGCGGACTTCATCCTGAACGCGCCGCCGGAGAAGCCGGTGGCGGCGTGGTGTTCCCTGGGCGGGCCGCATCCGCCGCTGCTGGTGCCCGAGCCTTACATGAGCCTCTTCGATCCGGCCGAGATGGAGCCACCGCCCGGCTTCGGCGCTGACATGTCCGACCTGCCGCGCTCGGTGCGGGAGAGTCCGGGAGCGATGGGCGTGAGAGGCTGGGGGTGGGACCGCTGGTCGGTGGCGATCGCCGCGTACCTGGGTTACGCGGCCTTCGTGGATCACTGTTTCGGGGTCGTGCTCGACGCGCTGGAGGAGAGCGGACGCCTCGATGATGCCATCGTCATCGCCTCGACCGACCACGGGGAGATGCTGGGGGCGCACAACATCTATCAGAAGTTCGTGATGTATGACCGCTCCGCACGGGTGCCGTTCGTGGTCCGGGCGCCCGGCATCGAGCCGGGCCGGCGCGCTCACCTGACCTCACAGACCGACTTCGCGCCGACGGTGCTGGAACTGCTGGGGATGCCGCCGCTTGCGCACGCCGAGGGCGGGAGCCTGGTGCCGGTCCTGCGCGATGCGGATACGCCAGGCCGGGAGTACACCTTCGCCGAGTACAACGGCTGGGTTGATGGCGGCTTCAAGATGCGCGCCGTCATCTCGGACCGGTACAAGTACGTGTACAACCACGAGGACCGCGACCAGCTCTTCGACTACGTGAGCGACCCGGGTGAGCTAACGAACCTCGTGAAGGATCCGGCCCACGCGGACGTCGCCGACGAGATGCGCGCCGCCTTGTCCGCCTGGATGCGCGACACGGGCGACTTCATCACCCCGACCTGGGCGAACGACTTCTAGCAGACTCGCCTCGGCGCTATCTGAAGGGCCGCGCGTAATGACTCATCGCGAATGCATTCTCGCCGCGATCCGTGGCGAACCCGTTGACCGCCTCCCCTGGGTGCCGCGGCTCGACCTGTGGTACAAGGCGAACGTCTACTGCCGCACTATGCCCCCCGAGTGGCGCGATGCCAGCCTCACCGAGATCCAGGAGGACCTCGGCATCGGCCGGCACGAGGTCATTCCCGACTTCCTGGACGTCGAGGAGCCCGACGAGGTCTACGACCGCGCGCTCGGCATTGACCATGTCCCGAATCAGCCCTACCGGCTGCGTTTCCGGCGCACCGAGAGAATCGTCGAGCGTGCCGGCGACGAGACGCGCGTGACCTATCGGACGCCCGTCGGGTCGGTATCCGCGACGGTCGTCTACACTGAGCACATGCGGCGCGATGGCGTCACGCTGATGCAGGTCACTGACAAGCCCATCAAGTCGCTCGACGATTACGAGGTGGTCGCCTGGATCTTCGAGGACATCGAGGTCGTGCGCGACGGCGGACGCTACGAGGGCTTCCAGCGCGAGGTCGGCAAGACTGGGGTAGCCGTCGGCTACGCCAGCGCCTGCGCGGGTGGCGCGCACCATCTTCTGAAGGAGCTGGTCCCCTACGATCGCTTCTACTTCGATATGTACGACCACCCGGAGGTCATCGAGCGCACGGCTGAACGTATGCAGGGCTACTTCGACCAAGTCCTCGACGCCTGCGCGGACAGCCCTGCCGAGGTCGTGCTGTTCGGGGCCAACTACGACCTGATGATCACGCCGCCGCCGCTCTTCGAGAGGTACATCGCGCCTCACCTCGCTGAGGCCGCGGACCGCCTGCACCGGGCCGGGAAGCTCCTGGCGACACATACCGACGGCGAGAACCAGCAGCTCCTGGACTTCTACGTGCAGTGCGGGGTGGACCTGGCGGATTCGGTCTGCCCCTTCCCGATGACTCGGCTGCACTTGGCGGAGTATCGTGAGAGCTTCGGCACGCACCCCGCCATCTGGGGGGGCATTTGCTCGGTGAGCGTGCTCCTCGACAGCTTCACTGACGAGCAGTTCGACGCGCACCTGGACGAAGTCATCGCGGCGGTTGGCGATGGCCGCGGCATGATCTTCAGCATTGCGGACACGGCTCCGCCGGCGGCCTCGCTGGATCGCATCCGCCGCATCGGCGAGCGCCTCGCCGACCTCGGGCCTGTACCGTAGCGAGGCGCGCTGTATGTGCCAGGGACTGCGAGGGCTCCGGACGTTTGCGGTTCCCCTTTGCCTTTTGGTCCTCGCGGGTGCGTGTGAAGACCGTCCATAGCGCGAGAACCGGGCTGGCGCAAGGCATCAATTACTTCCCAGCCGAGGGCTTGCCCTCGGCGCGGAGCGCAAGCGCTCCGCTGGGAAATGGGGCTCCAACGGGCAGCGGTACTTCTCGCTCTGTCGCGACCAACGCCGAGTTACCGACAACGATTACACGCACTCGCTCTTCGCGACTCCTCTTGACCCCTCAGCGCATGTCTGGCATACTGTGGACACTCTAATTGGAGTGTTATTGGAGTGTAGGCGATGGCGAAGAGTAAGGGTTCGGAGAAGGTCACCCTCAAGATCCCGCGGCCGCTGTATGAGAAGCTGCGGCAGATCATACCGGGCACGGGGTACAGCTCGGTAACTGAGTTCGTGGTCTACGTGCTGCGGGACCTGGCGGCAACCCATGAGCTTGCCGATGCAGAACCGTACAGCGAGGCCGAGCTGGTGCGGGTCAAGGAGCACCTCAGGAGCCTCGGATATCTGTGAACCG
>CBFDBV010000341.1:0-5505 GCA_965603135.1 uncultured bacterium | reverse complement strand
CGGTGGCCCTACGTGTAGTCTATGCGGTGGTACTCCCACCTGGCATAGGGCAGCGCGGCGGCAATGCGCTCCCGGTCCTCGGGCTGCTCGTTTCGTATTGTCACCAGGTCCGATTCCACCGCACTCCCGAGGTCCAAGCGGCGGTTGAGCAGCCGGTGCAGCAGCATCTCCTTGCCCTCGACGGTTATCTCGCGCTTCGCGGCGGGCCCCTCGTAGACGGTGTAATCGAAGCTCGGCGACCAGAAGTCTATCTTCAGCTCCGCCACCGCATCGAAGTCCGCGCACACCTCCTGAAAGAGCCGGTCCGGGGCGATGACCTGGCCCATTATCATCGTGGAGCGGAGGTCCTCCTCGAAGCCCAGCTCGCGCATCACCATCCGGTAGGGGCTGTCCACGGAGCAGATGGTGCTGACCGGCCAGCTTCGCCTCTGCCCCTCCGCGCAGGCGCCCTTGAGGACCTCGCGCGCGCCCGGCTCGCCGTTGCTGCTGGCGATCTCCAGGATGCTGACACGCTGGTCCGGCCGCATGTCCCCGCGCACACTCAGGATGGCGTAGGCGGCCAGCTCCCCCTCTGCCGGGTGCCGCACGAAGATGAAATCCTGGGGGATCACGGCGAATATCAGGTCATTGAGCGCGCGCTCCCAGTAGCCCACCGAGCGCGGGGGGAAGCCGCCATAGTCGCCGAAGGCCGCCTGGAATACCGGCAGCATCTGCTCCTGGCTCGCGATGATCTCATCGAGGTCACCGAGCCCCACGTCGCCCGGCCGCATCTCACCGGGACTCCAGGTGAGGCTGCGCATACAGATGAGGTCCCGGTGGCCGCTCTTGACGTAGAAGTTGTAGCCGATGCTGCGCTCGGCGCCGCGGTAGACCATCAGGCACTCGCAGCGGTCCCTGATGAACTCGCAAGCCGCCTCGATCATCGCGGTCCCGATGCCCCGGCTCCGGAAGTCCTCACGGACGCCCACCGCATGCTCGAAGGCGGCGCAGATGGGCGTGTTCGGCGCCACCAGGAACTGCCGCTGATCGAGCGGGATCGCGCCGATAGGCACCCCGTCCAGCCAGGCCATCGAGGCGGTCTCGGTCGGGTGCTTGAGCCAGTCCTCGCGCGAGAGGGGAGGGAAGATGGCATTGCGCACGCCCAGCATCTCGTCAATGCCATCCGGGGTAAGCTCGCGGCAGACGAGGTTCTTCATCTCTGACTCTCCTTAGAGAGGGAGGGCACCCTTCTCCGTTGCAGCACCGCGCGTGTCATACCGTTGCCGACCCGGCACGCCTTGTCGTATAATGGCTCGACCGCACGCTCCCTTCGTCACACAGGAGAGATTCGAACCGACGATGAGCGATTCCTGCCAGCAACACACGAAGGCGACCGAGGCGCTTGACCCCCGGCTGCGGGCCGGGGACCTGGTGCTCAGCGACTTCGACGGCACCGTGACCCTGACCGACACCGGCTGGGTGGTCTTCGACGCGCTGGGCCTCAAGGAGGCCTGGGACTGGGAGTACCGCTGGCGCGACGGCGAAATCAGCTCGATGGAGTGCCTCGCAGCGCAGTGGAGCCTCGTGGACCTGCCTCGCGAGGAGCTGCTGGAGATCGTGGACGGCGCCGGCCTTGACGAGGCCTTCCCGGAGTTCGTCAAGCGCGCCCGCGCCGTCGGCGCCGAGGTGGTCGTGCTCAGCGACGGCCTGGACTTCTACCTCGACCGGATGCTCGCCCGCCTGGGCTTCTGCATCTGTCCGGGGGATCCGAACGGCGATGACTCCTGCCTGACACGTTATGTCAACCACGCGGAGTTCACCGACGAGGGGATGAAGATCAGCTTCCCGCACCGCGATGCTGACTGCGACCTGTGCGGCAACTGCAAGAGCGCGCATCTGGAGAGGCTGCGCCAGCGCTTCGAGCGGGTCATCTACATCGGGGACGGCTACTCGGACCGCTGCCCGGCCGAACGCTCAGACCTGGTCTTCGCGAAAGACCACCTGGCTCAACTCCTCGGGGAGAAAGGCCTTCCCTACTTGCCGTTCGAGAGCTTCGAGGACATCATCCGGGTGACGCTCGAATGATCCGATGCCGCCAAGCGAGGTGCCAGGCGCATGAGTGATGGCTTGCAGATGGGTCTGATCGGCGCCGGGGTGATGGGAGAGAACTACGTGCGGGTGATCGAGAACTCGCCGGGTGCGGCCGTCGCCGCCGTGTGCGACCTCGAGCTTGAGCGTGCGGAGCGCCTGGCCGCTCGGTGCGAGGGCGCGCGCGCCTACGCAAGCGCCGAGGAGATGCTCGCCGGCGAGGAACTCGACGCTGCCGTGGTCGCCACGCCCGACTTCGCGCATCGCGAGCCGACTCTCGCCTGCCTGGAGCGCGGCCTGGCGGTGCTCTGCGAGAAGCCCCTGGCTCAGACCACGGGCGATTGCCGGGCGATGGTCGAGGCCCAGCGCGCCGCGGGCACGCCCTTCATGGTCAACTACGGCAACCGGCATCGCTCCAACGCCCGCCGCATCCGCGAGATCATCGCGGAGGGCGGCATCGGCCGCCCGCAGTACGCCTACGTGCGCCTCAACGAGAGGCTGTGCAAGACCAGGGAGCTGAGCTGGCTGGAACGCACCTCGCCCACCTGGTTTCTGCTGTCACACTGCACCGACCTGATATGCTGGATGCTGGGCCAGCGGCTGGAGCAGGTGCAGGCGCGCGCAAGCTTCGGCGCGGTCGAGAAACTGGCGCCGGGGGTGCCCGATCTCGTGATCGCGTCCTGCGTGACCGATGCCGGCACGCTGGTGAGCCTGGAGAGTTGCTGGAGCCTGCCCGACGGCTACGCCCAAGACATTGACTTCTTCTTGCAGATCATCGGCTCCGAGGGGATCGTTCAGGCGGACCTCTTCGCCCACGACCTGTGGGTGCACACGCCTGAGCGCAGCGGCGTGGATAACTACGCGATGGGGATGGAGATGCCGTCCGGGCACATGGTCGGGTGGTGGGCTGAGTCGGTAAGGTACTTCCTGCACTGTGTCGCGGCGGGGCAGGCGCCGGAGCCCGGGGCCGAGGAGGCGATGGCCGTCACTCAGGCGCTGTTGGCCATCGAGCGGTCGCGCGAGAGCGGCCAGCCGGTGGCCGTGAGTGACATCGCGGACTGAATCCAGCCTCTGCAACGGGAGCGCGCACGGCACAGACCCAGGCGGTCTCGTTGTGATTGCCGGAGGCGGGCAAGAATGCCCGACCTATGTGGTACAGGAAAGCGGGGACAGTCATCCCGCCTGGGCGGGATGACTGTCCCCAACGCCCCGATTCCCGATTGCCGGCCGTTACTTGCTCAGACGCGCGATGGCCTCGTCAGCCCCGGCGACCTTCTCCTCGTCCGCGCCCAGGGCCTTCACCTTGTTGAACTCGGTAATGGCCTTCTCTTTCATCTTCTTCTGCGCGTAGACCCAGGCCAGGCCCCAGTGGGCGTCCACGTTGTTGGGGTCCACGCCCACGGCCGCCTCGAAGTTCTGCTGGGCGGCATTGAGGTCGCCCGCGTGCTTGGCCGTCATCCCGGCTGCGACCAGGCTGGCGGCGTCGCCACCTGCCGCCTCTCCTGCGGGCGGGCCGGCTGTCGGCTCCTGCACGAAGCCCTCGCCGGCCGGCGCCCCGGCCTCCTCGGGTGCTCCGGGCATCTCTTCGCCCCCGGGCATGCCCTCGGCGGGCCCCTCACCGGTGCCCATCTCTTCGCCGCCCTCTTCGGCCTCCTCTTCACCGCCGCCCCCGCCGAACAGGCAGCCTTGAGCGGCCAACATCACCAGAAGGGCCAGGATGGCCAGCGTCATCAGAACGTAGGTTCGCGGCTTCATACTCGTTCACGCTCCTCCCTATGTGTTACTGCTTGCGCAGCGGATTGCCGAATCCGCATCTGTTGCCCCTCGTATTCGACGCGCCCGCCGAAAGCCCTCCCTCGGCCGCCGGGCCTCAGCTTGTGTCCAGCGCCTCTGCCAGGACTTGCGCCACGTGCTTGACGGTGGTCTTGCTCCCGGCGCGTCGCAGCCCCTGAGAGATCTGCGTGATGCACAGCGGGCAGGCCGTGGCCACCGTGTCCACCTGGGCACCTTCGATCGCCGCCAGCTTGCGCGCGAGTACCGCCTGTGCGATCTCGGGCCGGGCGAGGTTCTGAAATGCTCCGGCGCCGCAGCACGCATCAGCATCGCGCATCTCCACCAGCTCCGCACCGGCCACGTCGGTGAGCAGCTTGCGCGGCTGGTCCGTCACTCCCTGCCCTCGGCGCAGGTAGCAGGGCTCGTGGTAGGCCAGCCGGCCGTCGGTCTCGCCCGTGGGCAATCTGAGGTCAGCCGCCAGCTCGGTGAAGTCCTGCACCGCGCCGGCGATGCGCGTCGCCTCCTCATCGCCGTCCAGGAGTTCCCCGTATCGCTTTAGGAAGTGGCTGCACTCGGCGCACTCGCTGACGATGACGTCGAAGGGATACCGGCTGAGGGCCAGCACATTGAGCGCCGCCAGCCTTACCGCCGCCTTGCGCTGTCCTGCGGCGTAGGCCGGGAAACCGCAACAGTAGTGCGGGACGACCAGGACCTCGCACCCCCCGAGTTGGAGAACTCTGATTGCCGCCTCGGCCGCCTCCGGCTGCCCGAAGTTGCTCGCACAGCCGACGAAGTAGAGGACCTGCGGCCCTGGCGCGGGCCTGTCGCCCGGCGGCTGCGACAGCCAGTACTTCCCGCCGGGATGAGCTTGTCGGCTGAATCCCAGGCGTCGCAGGCGGTCCCGCAGGAAATACGGCGGGATGGTGTCAACCCAGCCCAGCGCCACGTGCAGCCTCTGGCTGATGAGCCGCACAAGGCCGAGCCTGCGTGCAATCTCAGCCAGCCCGCTGCGCTTGGCCGAGGACAGCGCGCGCATCAGGACGGTCAGCCGCCGCGGGTGCCGGAGCAGGTAGTTGAAGGCGACCTGCTGGTCAAAGGCCGGGACCCGAAGACGGTACCACTCCTCGCGCGCCAGGACCATCAGTTCATTGGTGTCAACGCTCGTCAGGCAGGTCTCGGTGCAGGCTCCGCACAGGATGCACTCGAAGAAGGGTTTCACCGAGCCGCGCTCAAGGTCAAGCTGCCCGTCGCGCAGCGCCTTGAGCAGCGTGATCCTCCCCCGGGCCGAGTCGGTCTCCACCCCGCTCAGTCGGTAGGTAGGACACACCGACAGGCACAGTCCGCACTGATTGCACCTGATGAGCTGCTCTTCGACACGGGCAGAGCCTAAGCCGTGGCGCTCGGGGTCCGAGTGCTCGCTCACATCGCCACCCCCGGCACCGGCGGTAGCACGCCGCCAGGATCGAAGATGTCCTTGATCTGCCGCGACAGCCGCACCACGGCGTCATCTGTGCCCTCAAGCTCCAGGCCCACGGTGCGGAGGCATCCCAGCTCACCGCCCGACATCTCGCTCAGACCGGCGGCAAGGGCCGCCAACTGCTCTTCGGCGGCCCCGGGCAGCGCTCTGAGCCGCAGCAGACCCGAGGCGGGGCTGGCGCGCAGCAA
>CBFDBV010000340.1:0-5506 GCA_965603135.1 uncultured bacterium | reverse complement strand
CAGGCCGACCGCGAGAATCGCCAGCGCCACCACCACGTAGCCCACGACCAGCCCCACCAGACCGCGCTCGACCCGGTCCTTCGGCGCCAGCCCCAGAATGCGCAGCGCCTGCACACCTATCAGGAAGGCTGCGCAGGTCGCCGCCACGTAGAGGAGTATCCCAGCCAAGTCCGAACCGCCTTGGAGCCACGGTATTACTGCATTATGACCTCGCGGAGTTCGAAGAGGTACGCCGCGAGCACAGCCACCACCCAGCCGAGTCCCACCAGGCTACGCCAACTCATGCCGACCTCCGACGACCGACATCCGACCCCCGACTTCCGACTAACGACTGAGAGCAGTGCTACTTGTCGCTCGCAACTCGCAACTGTCGTTGCTGCCTTTACCCGCACAAATCGGCTATCATCAGTTCCATCACCGTGCGGTGATCGAACTCTCCGCTCTGGCCTTTGAGCGCCAGGTCAGCCTGGTAGACCCTGTCCATCGCCCGCGCGAGCTGGGCGTCGCTGAAGTTCCTGGCCTGGGCGGTGTACTTGCTGGCCAGCCACGCTTGTCGCCCGGACACCGCGTCGGCCAGGCTATGATGCTCGGGCAGCTTCTCGGTTATCTCCGCCGGGGCCTCCTTCACACGCGCGACCGAGTGCCCCTGCTGCTCCACGAAGCGCGCCTGCCAGATCAGCCTCAACTGGCGCACCACCATCCCCAGCACCCTCAGGGCGTCACCTGTCGCCGACCCCTCGGGCAGGGACCCGTCCAGCCATGCCAGCGCCGCCTTTGCATCTCGCCTGCCGATGGCGTCCACCAACGCGAACACGTTATCCTCGCTGATGCTGACCGCGGCTGCCTGCACGTCCTCCTCGCTCACCTCAAGCCGGTCGCCCACGTAGGCGGCCAACTTCTCCATCTCGCTCAGCAAGCGGTCGGCGTCCGCCCCGGCCCTTCCCACGAGCGCCTCCACTGCTGCCGCACCGGTCTGCTTGCCGAGCCTCTCCATCTCTCGCTGGATCCATCCCGTCAGTGCCTCGTCCTTGGGCGTGGACAGCTCGAGCACCTGGCCGCGCTCTCTCACCGCTTTCAGCAGGACCTTGCCCACGGGCGGCCCCCAGCGCTTGCGGTCGCTTTCGACCCGCCGTGCCACGAGCACCACCGCCACGCCCGGCCCCAGCTTCTCCAGCGCGCGCGCGAGTTGCTCCTGCTCGTTGAGCGCGCCCTTCAGCTTCCGAGCCGACAGGGCCGCCACGTTCTGCACCACCACCAGCCGTTTCGGCGACAGCAGCGACCCCGCGGCAAGCTCGGCCAGCACGCCCTGGATGCCGACCTCGTCCGTGTGTACGATCGCGCGCGAGTATTCATCGGCCGCCTCCCCCAGCCACCCGTCCGCCAGCTTGCTGACGACCCGCTGCTTGAAGCGCTCGGCGTCGCCGTAGAGCAAGGTCACCGGCACATCGGTTCGCAACTGTTGACTGCCGCCTCTCACTGTCTCGCCTCACTTTGCAGGCTTCGTCTGCAGCGCCCTTCGGGCGCAGGAACGACAGCAACGACAGTAGCGAGTGGCGAGTAAGGGCCTACGACCCGGCCTGCAGATCATCTTGCCTTTGCTGTTACTCGCCACTCGCTACTGTCGTTGCTGCGGCCGCAGGCCGCCGTTACTGTGCGCGAAGCGCACCGCGGCGCTCGCGCCTGATGGCCTCCAGCGCTCTGGCGGCCAGGGTCTTGATGTGCCTGACGTGCCGCTCGCTCGGCTCCCTCCGGCCGTAGCGGCAGGCGTAGAAGGCCTCAGTGAAGTGCGCAACTTCCTCGCGCGCCTGACCACCCCCTGCCGCGCCCGAGGCTACCAGGGCCTCGGTCATCTCCTCGGGGGTCTGCCACCGCTGGGGCTTGAGGCCCGCCAGCCTCGCTGCCCGCCAGCGGAAGCGCTCGTACGCCTCGCCGATGCGCTCGCGCGTGTCCCTCGGCCTGAGCCTGCGGCGCACCCAGCTTAGCAGCGCGCCCGGGCCCAGCAGGGCGCTGAAGAGCGCAGCAAAGGCCAGCACCCCCAGCAGCACCCGCCACGCCTGCTCCAGCACCTCGCCCAACTTCCGTACAAAGTCCTGGTTGGCGAACGCGGTCAGCCAGCCTGGGCCGTCCTCGCTGCGGCGGGCCGCCTGGTCGAAGGGCACCCAGCCCACGCCCGGGAAGTACACCTCGGTCCACGCGTGCGCGTCTCGGTGCAGGGCGGTGAAGGCTCCCGCCTCGGCGTCATAGCTGCCCGTCTGAAAGCCTGTGGCCACGCGCGCGGGCACTCCTGCCAGCCGGCACATTACCGCCAGCGCGGTGGCGAACAGCCCGCACGCTCCCTTGCGGCCTCTGTTGACGAAGTAGGCCGCCGCATCCTGGCCTCGGGGGATCGTCGGCGCCCGCTCGCTGTAAACGCACTGCTCCGCCAGGTACTCGCGCAGGGCGATCACCTTGTCGTACGGCGTCTCCGCCTCGCTCGTCAGTTCCTTCACCAGGCCTCCCAGCTCCGCCTGTGCCTGCGCCGGCACGCGCGCCATGTATCTCTCGATCATCTCCTGGGAGTACTCCGCCGGGCAGTCGCGCAGCCTCTCCGGGTCGCTCGGTGGCATCTTGGAGATGACCTCGTACTCAACCCCCGGATTCATCAGGAACCGCGTCGCCATGCAGTCGTAGGCATCCGTTTCCGCGTAATAGTTGAGCGCTCCCGCCCCCACTTGTTGTCTGTTGATACGGACCTTCACCGGTCGCGCCGCGGCGAAGATCGCGCGGCTTTCCATCCCGACCAGACTCACCACCTGGCGGTTGATCTCCCCCTCGATCTGGTCGGCTCCTGGCACCTCCATCCATCCGTCCTCACGCGCCACCAGGCGCGTTATCGTTGAGGCCTCTTTCGTCCAACCGCTGCCGGTGTAGCGGTCGTATGCCTGACCACGCCACAGCGCGGGCTTGTCGGCCTTCACCTTGATGACCGGGGCGGAGGAGAGGTTTGCCGGCCCCCGACCCACGTAGAAGGTGTTTATCATCCCCCCGTGGATCAGAATCGAGACGCGCATCCAGCGGGCGTAACGCGACATCCTCGACGGCGACAGGTACATCCTGGGCACGGTTGCGTACAACAGGCCTCCCACCCCGAGCGCCAACACCATCACCAGCGCCACCAGCATGGTCCCGGCCAGCGCCTGTGTCTGGGCGATGGCCGGCCAGGCCCTGCGGGCCCCGAGCCCAGGGGGGCGGCTGGAGATGCGTTGAACGGGCATGGCCTCCTCGCCCAGGTTCAGCAGGTGCTCGTAGCCCCAGACGAAGATGGCCGCGAACAGGAACACCCCGAAGTAGACCATCATAACCGTGTTCAGGTTGACGGTGCTGGTCAGCCCGAGCACCGCCAGCCCCGCCACAATGCAGAAGAGGATGTTGCGCCGCTTCACCTGCATGAAGCAGAAGCCTACCATCATCCAGGCCCACAGAGTCGCCCAGGTCAGGTCCTCGTCCGCGATCACCTCCGGCGGGAAGGCCGCCGACAGGATCGGCACGGGCGCTCCTCGCTGCACACACGCCGCCAGGGCGACGGCGATCACCGCGACCCCGATCAGCGACACGTTCACTCTCAGTACTGTGCCCAGCAAGCTGGTGACAAAGCCGACCACGATCAGGGCGTGCAGCAGCGCCTCGAAGGCGGGCTCGTCGAGAGAGTTGGACAGCCCGCCCGCGGCCGCCGAGCACGCCACCAGCCCGCCCAACAGCAGCGGGCCGACCCTGGTCACCTCGGTCCATCTATCTCGCGGCACGGTACGCCCTCCTGAGACTAACCGCCAGCTCGCGCCCGGGCTCGATTATGTGCGCCGGCGTGCCTTGATGACTCATACGCGCGGCCAACTGCTCCTCTGTCAACTCCGCCGGATGCTGGTATCGGCGCTGGCGGGCCTCGAGGATCATCCAGCTCACCGCGTAGCCCTGGCGGTGGAGGATGGCGGCGGGCACAACTAGCTCCGGCCGCAGGCCGGGCGAGATGGCGACAATCAGGCAGCCCTGCGGGAAGTAGTTGCCGTGCGCCGCCAGCACCTGGGGGAAGCTCTCGCTCGCGTCGCCCTTCACCCGCACCAGGGCCTCGAAGATGCGCACCTTCTGGCGCGGCTCGCCCGAGGAGGGCACACTCCAGTCCTCCGAGCCGGCTGCCACCAGCCCGACGCTGCTGCCCCTCGCCAGCATCTGGGCGGCCACCGAGGCGGCCAGCTTCACTCCGACCTCCAGGGTGCTGTCGTCGCCCTCGCCGCGGTGGTCCGCGCGCGCGAGGTCCAGCGCCACCACGCAGTCGAGCGCCTCGGCGCGCTCGTACTCGCGCACGGTGAGCTGTGCCCGCCGCGCGGTGGACTTCCAGTCAACCCGCCTCAGATCATCGCCCGGCACGTACCTCCGCACCCCGTAGAACTCGGTGCCCTCCCCGCGGAAGCGTCTCCGTGGCCGCTGCATCGCGCGCAGGGAGCTGACCCGCACCCACGCGTCCGGCAGCCTCTCCGGCGTTGGGTGCACGACCAGCTCATCGGCCTCGCCCGCTTGCCTGCGGAAGTTGTACAGCCCCAGCAGGTCCGCGTGCCCCAGCCGCACCGGCCCCACCTGATAGACTCCGCGCCGGCGGGCCCTGAGGGCGTAGGCCAGCTCCGCCTCCTCGCCCGACGCCAGGCTGGAGATCAGTCGCCGCGCCTGGCCCACGGCCTCAAGCCCCTCGGGCATCACGTCCTCGACGGTGAAGAAGTACCTGCGCCTCATCCCCTCGTTGGCTATCCTCAGCCGCACCCGGCGCTCCTGCCCCTCGTTCATCACGCCGGGGCAGTCGCGCCACACGGCCAGGCTGTCCAGCGTGCGCCGTGAGAGCAGATACGAAAGCGGCGCCAGCAGCGCCAGCGCCGCGAACATCACGTACACTTGCCGGATGCCCAGCACCAGGCCGACCACCAGCAGGAAGACGGAGCCCCACACTAGCACGTGCTTCTTGCCGAACTCCATGCTATCCCTTCGCATCCACGGTTGGTGCCGGCACGCTGCGCAGGACCTCCTCGACGACCCTCGCCGCCGGCACTCCCTGCACTAGCTGCTCGCTCTTCAGGATCAGCCGATGCGCCAGCGCCGGGACCGCCACCCGCTTGATGTCATCCGGTATCACGTAGTCGCGTCCCTCGATTGCCGCCACCGCCTGTGAGCAGCGCATCAGCGCCAGCGACCCTCGCGGGCTGGCCCCCAGCTCCAGGTCAGGGTGCTCCCGCGTCTCACCCACCAGGGCCACTATGTAGTCCTTGAGCACCTCATCGAGGTAGACGTCGCGCACCGCCTCTTGCAGCGCGGCGGCCTCCCGGGGCTCCAGGACCGGCTCCACCGTCTCGATGGGGTGGCGCTTCATTTGCCGCGTGAGTATCTCCACCTCGTCCTCATTGCTGGGATAGCCGATGCTCACCCGCATTATGAAGCGGTCTAGCTGCGCCTCCGGGAGCGAGTAGGTCCCCTCGTACTCGATGGG
>CBFDBV010000339.1:0-5515 GCA_965603135.1 uncultured bacterium | reverse complement strand
CAGACTCACCGCACCCGGCGCTGCCCTTTGCTGCCGTTGGCTGTAAGCTGTCGTTAGCGGTCGTTCGCCGCCGTTAGCTGCCGTTTGCCGTTCCCTATTGCCCATTGCCTATTGCCTATTGCCCGCCGTTCACATCCTCAGCCCGCCGTCCACGGAGATGACCTGGCCGGTGATGTACGCGGCGGCATCCGAGCAAAGCCAGACAACGACCGGCGCGACCTCTTCCGGCTTGCCGAACCGGCCCAGGGGAATCATCTCGCGGAAGGCCTGGGCGCGGGCCTCCTCCATCTCGGCGGTCATGTCCGTCTCGATGATGCCCGGCGCGACGGCATTGACCGTGATGCCCTGCCCGGCAAGCTCCCGCGCGGCTGCCTTGGCGAAGCCCACCAGGCCCGCCTTGGCGGCCGAGTAGTTGACCCTCCGCACATCGCCCATCAGGCCCGCATCGGAGCTGATGTTGACGATGCGGCCCCACTTCTCCCGCATCATCGCCCGCACCGCGGCCTTGGTGCAGTGGAACGCCCCCTTGAGCGAGGTGTCCACCACCGCGTCCCACTGCTCGGGCTTCATCATCATCAGGTACTGATCGGCGAGCACGCCCGCGTTGTTGACGAGAATGTGCGGCCCGCCAAGCTCGGCGGTAACCTGCTTGACCATCGCGGTGACCGCGTCGAGGTCGCGCACGTCGGCCTGCACGGCGAGCGCCGGACCACCGGCCGCTTCAATCTCGGAGCAGACGGCCTCGGCCTCATCCGCACGCTCGCGGTAGTTGACGGCAATACTCGCGCCGGTCTCGGCCAGCGCAAGGGCGATGGCGCGTCCGATCCCGCGCGAGGCCCCGGTGACCAGGGCTGTCTTCCCGCTCAGATCAATCACACCACACCTCCGACCACCGACTTCCGACATCCGACTAACGACTCTCACCGCGTTGGTCCAAGGTCTCAGGTCCGGGCGTCCAGGTAGCGTCGCACGTCATCCTCGCCGACAACGCCCTCCACGCCCAGCGCCTCAGCCACGTCCTCTATCTTCACGTCATGCTGCCGCGCGAGCCGCCGACCGGCGGGGGTAGCCCGAACGCGACTGCGCCCGCCCGAGGGCCCGGACACCGCCGCCGGAAAATCTATCTCCAGGTCCATCTCAAGCTCCGACTGCCGGCGGTGTTCGGCCAGCAGCGCGGAGTTCTGCTCCTCGATGCCCCCGGGCGGCTCCTCACCCGGCGCGCCGATGAAGGCGATCACGTAGCCGACCGGCACCGTGCTCTTGGGCAGCGCATATATCGCGTGCAGAACCCCCGGGGCCTCGATCTCGTACTCGAAGGTGGCCTTATCGGTTATGATCTCGCACAGCGAATCGCCCACCTCGACAGGCTCTCCTTCGCGCCTGAGCCACCGGTTTATTGTTACCTCCTCCAGATTCTCCGCCCACTTCTCGATGATGATCAAGTCGCCCATGGTCGAACTCCGGACCTCGGACATCGCACGTCGGAGATCAGACCTCCGACCACGGACATCAGAGCACGGACCACACACCTACGGGTCGCTAGCGACCGCAGACGACGCCCTTCGTCGTAGGTCCCAGGTCTCATGTCTGAGGTCCGATGTCTGAGGTCCGATGTCTGAGGTCCGATGTCTGCCGTCGGATGTCGGCGAGGCGCAGGATAGCACGCTTGCAGAGGCAAGTCAACTTCGCGGCTGGTCAGCATCGAGATCCAGGTGCGTGAGCGCAAGAAGGCATTCCCCCTATCCCAGCGGAGCGCTTGCGCTTCGCGCGCAGGGCAAGCCATGCGCTGGGCCACGAGAGGGCATCGGGTCCTCGCAACCCCGTACAGCTCAGTGCGGATGCTGCCTAACGCCGCGGCGGGGGTTGGCCCCGGAGGCACCAGCGCCGAGAGATGTGGGAGGAACTCTCGGCGCCCAGAGGAATTAGTACACTTGGCGCAAGGGCCAACCGCGTCTCTTCGCTTCGCCTCGGCGGCCAGCCGAGAGGAGCGACCATCTCCTGCGAGGCGTTGGTCGTCTGTCCGTAGTCGGATGTCGGTAGTCGGATGTCGGTAGTCGGAGATCGGAGTGTAAGATGAGACTGCGCACAGGCATTGCGCTTGGATGTTTGCTGGGCCTGCTTCTCAACTCGACGGCTGCGGTCGCAGAACGCGAGACGACGCTCAGCTTCGAGCGGCTCGGTGACGACTGGGTCCCCAGCCCGCTTGATGGCAACACCGGGGAACTGAGCGTCATCGCGAAGACCACCGGGCCGCACATCGGCGCCATCAAGATCCCGGGCAAAACCCCCAAGGCCATCGGCGTCACCTACTACCCGTGGCGCGACTGGACGGGATACACCACGCTCAGCTTCGACGTCTTCTTCCCGCCGGAGATGCCCAAGAAGACCGACTTCTGCGTCTACATCAAGGACCGGCAGTACTGGTGGTTCCAGACCTACCCGCTGCGGGACCCCAAGACCGGCAAGCGCGCCAGAGACCTCAAGGCGGGAAGCTGGGAGACCTACTCGCTGGACATCTCGGAGGATAGCGCCATCTGGCAGCCGGGCGGGCACAAGCGGTCATGGGACCGGGTGCTCTATTATCCGCGCGAGTTCGGCATCCGCATCTTCTGCGAGAAGCCGTGGCAGGGCGCGGTGCTGCTCGACGATGTGCTGCTGAGCGGCAACGAGCCGCCGCTGGGCAAGATCCCCGCGCGCGGGAACCTGCCGACTCGCTGGGACCTCCAGCTCAGCCTGAGCGCCGGGGAAGTCCCGGTCTACGAGAAGCTCGAGGTGACCTTCAAGCTTGACCGAGACTACGCGAACCCGTTCGACCCCGAGGTGGTTCAGGTCACCGGGCATTTCCTGCTGCCGGGCGGCAGGGAGATGCTCGTGCCGGGCTTCTACTACCAGGCCTACGAGCGCAGCCAGACCGAGGAGGGCTGGGAGAAGTTGATCCCCGTGGGTGCGCCGTGCTGGAAGGTGCGCTTCTCCCCGACGGAGCAGGGCAGACATCGGTTCTATGTGAGCGTCCGCGACGCGACGGGAGAGCTGCGCTCAAAGGAGCACACCTTCAGCGCCACGTCGCCCACTGACCCGCGAGGCCCGGTGCGCGTCAGCGAGCGCGACCCGATGTACTTCGAGTTCGAGAACGGCGAGTTCTTCTTCCCCATCGGCCTGAACATGCGCGACGGCGGCGACCACGCCGAGCGCCAGCAGGGCACCTACGCCTTCGATCAGTACTTCAAGCGCTTCCGCGAGGAGGGCCTCAACTTTGTCCGCACCTGGATGTGCGCCTGGTGGGCGGGCGTCGAATGGGATGACGACTACCACTCCCGCTACGATGGCCTGGGGCGCTATTGTATGTACAACGCCTGGCGGCTGGACTATCTCTTCGACCTGGCCGACCAGTACGACCTGTTTATCGAACTGACCTTCAACAGCCACGGCCAGCTTCGGCGCGACAAGTACGACGCCGAGTGGCGTTACAACCCCTACGCGGCCCGCAACGGCGGCTTCGTGCCCAGCCCAGCGATGTTCTTCACCAACGACCGCGTCAAGGAGTACTTCCGCCAGCGTTACCGCTACATTGTGGCCCGCTGGGGTTACAGCCAGCACCTGATGTCGTACGATCTGTGGAATGAGGTTGACCTGGTCGAGGGGCCCAACGCCCGGGAGATCGGAGCCTGGCACAGCGAGTTGGGCGCGTACCTCAAGAGCATTGACCCCTGGAAGCACATCGTGTGCAGCCATGTCTGCCTGCACGGGAGCAGCGTTACCGAGCAGTTCTGGCAGGTGCCGGAGCTCGAGTACATCCAGGCCGACGAGTACTGGGGCAAGACCCGCGCCCAGGGAATGAACAAGTTCTTCGACAAGAACGCTCGCCACCGGCACAAGCCGATGTTCTTCATCGAATACGGCCCCCAGACGGCCGCGCTGCCCGTGCCCTTCTCCGAGTGGCAGCGGGACTTCCGCGTCGGGGCCTGGGTGAGCAACACGATGCCTATGGGGGCCGTGGCACAGTTCTGGTACCAGGACGCGTGGCAGAAGTACGAGCTGCACCGCTACCAGAAGGGGCTCATCGCGTTCAACGAAGGCGAGGACCGGCGGGGCCTGGACTTCCGCAAGGTCAAGACAATGGCCGTGCCCGTCAAGCAGATCGCGGCGCAGGCGATGGTGGGAGAGGGCGTCGCCTGCCTCTACGCGTTCAGTTGGGACAATATGTACTACACGGACCCGGATAGAGTGCCGGCGGCCAAGCGCATCAAGGACGGGCGCGTGACCATCTTGGATCTGCCGGCGGGCCGCTACCGCGTCGAGTTCTGGGACACCATCAGCGGCGAAGTCAGCTCACAGGCGACAATCGAGGCGAGCGGGGAGAGGACGATCCTGGAGTTGCCCGAGTTCGCGCAGGACATCGCGTGCAAGCTGAAGAAGGAGGGGCAATAACGGCGGGCAATGGGCAACGCGGCAACGGCAAGGGCCGGGGCCGGGGGTCAAGGCCGAACGACTGACGAAATGGGCCGGACGATACAGAGGCTGAAGGCATGGATGATCACGCAATCGTAGTGGCGGTAGCCAACCCCGACACCGTCTCGCGCCTTATGTACACGGCCTCCATCGTTGCCAGGGAGTCCGAGGGGCGGATCGTCGTGACAAACGTCGTGCCCCTCGCCGCCGGCGCCGCGTCGGACAGGCAACGCGCCGAGCGCATGACCAGAGCCTACGAACTCGTCGAGCATGCGGAGGACTGCGCCCGGAACTGGGGGCTGCCGTGTGAGAGTGTCGTATCGCTCGGCGAGCAGATTCACGAGGTCATTGTGGATGTGGCAGTCGCTCAACAAGCCGAGCTGATCGTCGCGGGCTTCTCAGAGCGAGACGAGCCGTCGCTGCAGCAGGACGAGGAGTTCGACAGGATCATTGACGCCCTCGCCGCACACGCGTCCTGCGACCTGTTGGTGGCGAGGTTCCGCAACGGCGAACGCTTCGAGCGGGCCCTGGTGGCCCTGGGCAGTGAGCGCAATCTCGGGCTGACCAAGAGCATCGTTGCCTCCTTGCACCATCGGGCGGGCGCCGCCATTGACTTCCTCAAGTTCGTTCCCGATGCCGGTGCCGTTGAGGGCAGCAGGCAGGAAGTGGCGGGATGGCTGGAGGCGGCGGGGCTGGGGGGATGCGGCACCATCAGGGTCGAGATCAGCGACAACCCCGATGCAGCAATAGTCGAGGCCAGCCGGGAATATGACGTCGTGATCGTCGGCACCCCACCCTTGCACAGCCTGCGCCGCAGGCTGTTCGGCTCGGCCGCTGAGTATGTCGCGGACAACGCACTCTGCACGACCTTCCTGGTGCGCAGGCACGAGCGCCCGTAGAAGCTGATCCCCCGACACACCTCCCCTTGAGGTCTGCCAGGAGGGCCGATTGCCTAATCGGCCCCGTTGGCCGCCAGCCCCGATTATTCGCGTAGGTCGGCCTGCGCACGGTAGTGCTCAGGGAGCTTCGGCCGCGCCCACGAGACGCCCCAGAGCCGCGCGCACGG
>CBFDBV010000338.1:0-5521 GCA_965603135.1 uncultured bacterium | reverse complement strand
AGCACGCGGCCGTCGCGGCCCGCGGAGATCACCTCATGCTCTTTGCCCACGAACGCCACCGCCTCCACCCAGCCCCGATGACCCTCGAAGGTCCCGACCAGCTTGCCCTCCACCAGGTCCCACAGTCTCACCGTGCCATCGCGACCGCCGCTGATGACCAGGCTGTCATCGGGCGATACCGCGACGGCCAGCACCCCGCCGCGGTGGCCCTCGAGCCGCGCCAACGGCTCGGAAGCGCCCTCCCGCCACACGCAGATCGAGCCATCGTCGGCGCTACTGAGCAGATGGCTGCCGTCGTGCGTGTAGGCCACAGCGCGCACGTAGCCCAGGTGTCCGTCCAGCTCGCGCAGCAGCGCGCCGTCTCTCGACGAGAACACCCGCACCACACTGTCCTTACATCCGGCTGCTACCTGGTGGCCGTCGGGAGACACCGCCAGCGCGTACGCGCCCAGCTCGGCTCCCGGGATGAGCAAGACCGTCCTGCCCGAGGCGAGGTCCCACACCCGCAGCGTCGCGTCGGCGGAGCCGCTCACCACCTGCTCGCCCGAGGGCAGAAACGCCACCGCCTCGACCGCACCGTTGTGTCGGTCCCACGATCGCCGCGGCTGCCCGGTATCCATGTTTGTCTCGGCAAGCAGGCCCGCGCCATATGTCAGCACCCACTGGCAGTCGGGCGACACGCAGACCTGAGTGATGACTCCTGTGTGCGGCCGCCAGGAGAAGACCTCCTCGCCCGTCTCCCGGTTCCAGCGGTGGATGGAGCCTGTTCGCAGCCCACAGACGGCCTCGTTGCGCAGCGGGCCATAGTCGTGCGCGTAGCAGCGGCCGGCTTCACCGGGCACAGCATCATACCTGTGTAGAACCGAGTAGTCATCGAGCTTCCATTCCACCGCGTGACTTTCCACACCCACCAGCAGGCACGTGCCGTCCGGTGACAGCTTGATGTCCTTAGCCTCGTAGTTGCTGCCCCATTTGTGCAGCAGTTCTCCGGTTGCCAGATCGCGGTGCTCGAGCAGATGGTCGTAGCCGCCTCCCATGATGGCGGTCTTGCCCTCCGGCCCATATATGGCGCCGCAACGGGTAGTCGCAAACTCAGTCTCTACCTCGATCAGTTTCTCTCCGCTCTCCAGGTTCCATTCAGAGAATCTCGGCGGCGAGGCACTTGCCACCAGCATACGCTTCTCGTCCGGCGAATAGCGCGCGCTGCGCAACCCGCTGGCGCCAGTGTCCCAACTGCGCACGACTTCTCTGCTCTCCGGGTCCCACTCGTACACCTTGCCGGCACCGTCGGCGAGCAGCAGCACTCCGCCATCAGAGCGCAGTTGCACGCTGGTCAGCCCCACCCCCGAAACCTTGGTTCGAGCCTGCAGCTCGCCATTGGCCAGGTCCCAGATGTCCACACTGCCGCCAGTGAGCACGATGCCGCGCCCGTCTGGAAGATATGCCAGGCCGCCTACCCCTCCGTAGCGCATCTGCAAAGTGCCCAGCCTCTGGATGGCCCCCTCGGGCAGCGGGTCACCGAGGCCGTCCAGCGCCTGCGCGCACACCCCGCGTGCGCTGAGGAGAAGCGCGAGCGCCACCAGTGCGAGAAGCTCGGTTCGCATCCGTCATTCCTCCAGTATCTTCTCGGGCCCGTGCACATTGCGGTAGACGCGCGTGTTGCCCCTGGAAATGACCACTTCCTCGGCCGGCCTGGCGAACCAGTTGTGATGGACCTCCGCGCCCTGAGAGGGGACTCCGCGTATCACGACATGGCGGTGTTCGCCCTGGAAGGTATTGTGGTGGATGTGCATCCAGTCGCCGGCGATGTCAGTGTTGTCGCCGCGATCGCGCCCGCCGTGCATATCGAAGTGGTGGCTGGTAGCGTTGGGGCCGATGAAGTTCCAGGCGGCCTCGTAGCCGCAGCCCGGCGCGCCGCTGGAGGCAATGTGATGGCGGCAGTAGTCGAACTTGTTGGCGATGATCTCGATGTCGCTGGAGCCGGTGGAGACCCCGTAGCCGTAGCCCGACCGCTGGCAGTGGTGGATGCAGTTGTGGTGCACGCGCACCTTGATGGCCGAGCTGCCCACGCCGACGCCCCGCACGTTGAAGTTGTATATCTCGCAGTTGTCCACCTCGGCGCCGTAGTGGGCTATGCTCAGGAAGCCCGAGTGGTCCGCGACCTTGTCAGTCTCCCCGTATGCCCCCTCGAAGCGCAGGCCCGTCAGCCGCACCTCGTCGCCGGCGGTCCTCATCAGCGTATGGCCTTTCCGCCACGTGGTGAAGATGCGCGCGCCGGGCGAGCCGTTCAGCCCGCGCGTGCCTGCCAGCGTCACCCCGCCCGGCAGACTGATGTTGCTGTGCCCCGTGAGGTCTATCTCCACCCCGTCCGGCACGAAGACCACCTGTCCGGCCTGCGCCTGCTTGAACGCCGCCAGCAGTTCCTCGGCGGTGGTCACCGTGAAGTCGCCGGCGGTGAGGATGTCGCGGTAGCCCTCTCCGCCGCCGATGGGGTCGCCGGTCGGGTTGGCCTCGCAGCCGAAGGTCTCATCTGCGTCCTGGGCCGCGGCCACCGCGCATAGCACAATCAGCAACACACTCGCGCCAAGCCAGTGGGCATTCTCAGCCATGCCTTTGCCTCCCGCACTTCAGCCAACCCGGGCGTGTTGTCGGGCTGGAAGCTGCAAGCGCGCGGTGGCGCGCTTGCACCTGCGCCTGACGATTCTCGTCAGGCCCAGGCCGACCTACGCGAATAGTTGGGGCTAATGTCCTTAATCGCCGCCGCCGGCCTTGGGACCTGCAATGATCGCCTGATGCATCTCGCTCACGACGGCCACAAACCGGCGGTCGGGACAGGAATCGCCGCCAGCCGCGGCGAAGGCCCGCGTGGCGGTGTCGCGAGCGGGCCTTGGGGAACGGGTGACTGTCCCACATTTCGGGAGAATGCATGTCATGGATCGGCTGACTGCTCAGGATGTTGTCAGCTTTCTTAGTGTGCTCGCGGACAAGATGCCTACGCACCAGGAGAGGCTGCGCGAGCTGGACGCCCAGATCGGCGACGGCGACCTGGGCGTTACCGTCGCCCTGGGTATGAAGGGAATGAAGGACGGGCTGGCCGAGTTGGCGGATGCGGACGTGGGGACGATCATCTCGCGCAGCGGAATGAACTTCAACCGCGCTGCCGCGTCAACTTTCGGCGTGATATTCGCCACGGCCCTGATGCGTGCCGGCCAGCAGGTGAAGGGAAAGAGCGAGATCACGGTCGAGGACCTGCCCCGGATGTGCGAGGCCGCCGTGGCGGGTGTCGCGGAGCGCGGCGGGGCGCAGGTCGGTGAGAAGACCGTGCTCGATGTGCTTGCCCCGATGGCGGAGGTCCTCAAGCAGGCGGCGGACCAGGGCAGCACCCTCGTTCAGGCTGTCCGGAACGCGGCGCAGTGCTGCCGTGAGGCGCTGGAGCTCACGAAGGCGATGGAGGGCAAGCACGGCCGGGCCGGCTGGTTCAAGGAGAAGAGCGTCGGCGTGCCCGACCCGGGCTGCGCCGCCATCTGCCTGATGATGGACTGCTTCCACGAGTCCGTGGAGCAGGCGGCAGACACCGGCTGACGGTGCCGGCCGGCCGCTCCGGAGGTGAGAGCGATGTCGGTCAAGACCATTTGCCTGTCACTTACCGCCGCGCTGCTGGTTGGCTGTGTCTGTTGGGCGGGCCCGAACATCTACCCCGATCCGGGCTTTGAGGGCTCCGGCGTTCCCGGGGTCGCGCGCACAGGCGAGAAGGCCGGTCATCTGAAAGTCGGCGCGAGGAACCACTGGGCGAACATCGGCGGCAAGCTGGCGGTCGAGCCCTTCGCGACGTACCGCGTGACCGAATGGGTGAGGGCCGACATCGGCAAGGGCAACTTCTACGCGCCCTACTGCTACGAGTGGAACAACTACGAGTGGGCCTTCGCGGTCTCGCGAGGGATCGGGACGCTGGAGGACTGGACGCAGGTCGAGCTGACCTTCGTCTCGCCCCACCACAACATGTATGTCCATCCGCTGGCGTACATTGACGCGGAGAATTGCGAGGCATGGGTGGACGACATCGTGGTCGAGAAGATCGCTGAGGCTGCCGAGACTATGGCGGCCATCGAGGCCAAGGCTGAGCGGAGCGCGAATGAGACGCAACTCCTGGCGCGGTGGTACATCAGCCAGGACAGCCTCGATAGGGCGCAGGAGTTGCTGAAGACGACCGATGGCCTCACGCGCGCCGACATCGCCTGCCTGATCGCGCAGAACATCGCCGACGTGGCCGACCGGCGGCCGTTCGTGGTGGAGATGGTCGCCTACGGCGGCCCCACCTGGCACGACGGCCTGAAGAGGCTCGACGAGATCACCGAGGGTATGAGCGAGCAGGCGAAGCTGAAGGTCGCCGAGGAGGGCGTTCTCGCGAATCCTGGCCTCGACCGGGCGGGGCGCGCCTTCCGCATGATCTTCGGACGCGCGTTTGAGGCCGGCGGGGCCCTGCTCACCGTCGCCGAGGCCACGGAGAACACCGAGCGCGCGCGGCCAACGCTCGAGCGTGTGCTTGGGGCCATCCGCGAAGATAGTCCCGCGGCAAAGGAGGTCCGGCTTGCGATGGAAGAGCTGAACGATGCCGCAGCCGAACTGGAGGCCCGCAAGGCCTCGCTGGGCAAGTGCGTCGTGAAGATCGGCGGCGAGGCTATCACCGCCGACACGCACGTCATCGTCATCCCCGACGAGCCGACACTTCAGGAGCAGCACGCTGCAAAGGACCTCCGCTACCACCTGGAGCTTACCACCGGCGGCGGACTGCCGATCCGGCATGAACAGTACGCCTCCGGCCGCGTGCCGCTCGTCGTCGGCAAGTGCAGGCAGATTGAAGCCCTCGGTGGGGGCATTGACTTCGAGGGCCTGGGCATCGAGGGCACACATATCAAGACCGCTGGCCCGGCGCTGATCCTGGCGGGCAACAAGCGCGGCGTGCTGTATGCGACATACATCTTCCTGGAGGACTACCTGGGGTGCCGCTGGTTCGCGCCCGACTGCTCGACCTGGCCGACCGAGGGAACCATCGAGGTCCCCGAGATTGACAGGCGCTACCTCCCACCGCTGGAGTACCGGGGCACCGACTACCCCAGCTCGCGCCCGGGCGACTTCGCGGTGCGCAACAAGTACAACGGCAACTCCCACCGCCCTGACGAGGTGCGCGGCGGCAAGATCAGCTACCGGGGCTTCGTGCACACCTTCAATGCCCTGGTGCCGCCGGGGAAGTACTTCGCCGACCACCCGGAGTACTACTCGGAGATAGATGGCAAGCGCGTGGGGCCGGAGCATACCCAGCTCTGCCTGACGAATCCTGACGTGCTGCGCATCGCAACCGAGACCGTGCGCCGATGGATAGAGGAATCGCCGAACGCGACCATCATCTCGGTGTCGCAGAACGACTGGCGCAACTACTGCGAGTGTCCCAACTGCCGGGCGCTCGCCGAGAAGGAGGGCAGTCAGAGCGGGCCGCTGCTGCATTTCGTGAACGCCATCGCCG
>CBFDBV010000337.1:0-5533 GCA_965603135.1 uncultured bacterium | reverse complement strand
GGGTACAGTTGCGGCCTGCAAGGGATGACCTTTCAGGAGATGGCGAGCGCGGGCGTGACCTATGTCAGCCACGTGCCCGCGACCGCCGAGACCGCCGAGGAGGCGCACCGCTGGGGCATCCGCACTATGCCCTATGTCTCGCTCTACAAGGTCGTGGATAGCAGCGAGAACCCGGCCTACAAGACCGCTCCCTTCTGGAAGGAGATTGACCTGGTCGAGCATCCCAACTGGGTGCTCATCCGTGAGGATGGTGAGCGCCGCCGTCCCTTTAACAGGCCGGACTACCCGGTGGGACTGCATCAGTCCTGCTGCAACCAGCCGGGGATCGCGGACGCCTACGTGCGGGGCGTCGAGAATGTGCTCGCGCTCGGCCACGACGGGGTCTTCGTGGACAACGTCCACCCTTACCCGAAGTGCTACGGACCCGACCTGGGCATCCACCAGCACCTGTTCCCGGACAAGAGCAACACCGAGATGTACAAGGAAGCGCTGATGCGGGTGTACAGGGCCGTGAAGGCTCACGGGCCTCAGTTCGCGGTGATGCTCAACTCGGGCGGGCCGCGCCACGAGTACATCGGCTTCGGCGACACGCTGATGTGGGAGTCCTACATCTTCCGGCATGGGTTCGTGGGAGACGAGGGCGACCTGTCGGTGCTGCGGCGGCGGGAGGACTGGCCCGGCGCCGCCCAGGCCTACGAGAACTGGCGCGACTTCACGGAGACCGGCGGCTCCATCGCGCCCCTTTGCTACCATCCCGTGAGCGAGCGCGAGAGGGAGCACTCGTTCCTCTCGTATGCCTGCGCCAAGTTCGCCGGCTTTCAGCAGTGGAGCGGGACCGCCCGCGAGCGGCAGGACATCCTGCGACTGCTGCATCGCACAGACACGGGCAGGCCTGTGGAGATGCCTATCGCCGACGAGCCGGTGTACTTCCGCCAGTACGAGCGCGCGCTGGTGGTTGGCAACTCCGCGGCGGAGGAGACGGTCGTCGAGCTGCCCTGGCATATGGACGACCCGCACGTCGTGGACGTGTACTCGGGCGAGCCGATCCTGGCGCGCAACGGGACGATGCGGGTCAAGCTGCCCCCCGACTGCGGCCGCGTCTACGTGACCGAGGACGCATACCTGGCGAACTGCCTGGGCGAGGCGGTGGGGATGGCGCAGAGCTGCTCGCTGCGCCTGGTGGAGTTGGCCGCCGAGGGCGGGGCTCCCGGACAGCAGGCTCAGGCCGCCAGGCGTGTCTTCGACGCGGCGATGACCGAAGCGGCCCGCTGCCGGGATGCGGTGAAGGCGAGCGGCGTCCCTGACGATGGCGCCGCGCGGAAACAGATCGCCGACCTGGCGCGGGCGCTGGAGCCGCTGGCGGAGATGCAGGCGACGGCCAGCGCCGAGGAACGCCTGCTTGCGGGCGAGGGGCTGACGGCCGCCGAACTCCCTGAGTTGCTTCGGACTGACGCCGACCTGCCCTTCGAGATCGAGGTGGGGGAGGGGAGCGTGGTCCTTCGCTCGGGCGGCACGGAGTTCGCGTTCGAGAGCGGCGGCGAGCGGGCCTCCTTGCGCCTCGGGCGCGCGTCAATGGACCTGTGGACCACGAAGCACGCGCTCGCCGAAGGCGACGGCTGGTACGCCGTCCGCCGCTTGGTGGACATCGAGTTGACCGCCGACGAGCCCGATCGCAAGACGGTCGCGTTCACCCTCAAGCTCTTCGGCAGGGACAGCGGGCGGGACGTTGACGAGCTGGATGTGCGCGTCCGCGCCACCATCGAGCGTGGCGTGCCTGGCATCAGGATGGAGACCGCCCTGCGCAATCACACCGACCGCAAGCTGCCGTCCGCGTACTGGTTCTGGAACATCGGCGGCCGCTGGCATACCTTCCCCGACGGCACGACCACGCAGGAGCCCAAGGGGCGGGAAGCGCCTGGCGAGACGGGGTGGGAGTACCTGCATCAGAGCGAGACGGGGGGCGGCGGCGTGGTGTTGGCCGGCCACGCGAACATGGGTTACACGGGCAGCCAGTTTCATATGTTCGCGGACCCCAGGAACCAGGACATCGAGCCGGGCGCGGAGATGCCCATCAACTTCACGGCCTACGTCATCTGGACTCCCTGGCAGCGGGACAGCTTCCTCCAGCGCCGTATGCGCTGGTACGAGCAGTACGCATCTCTGGCTGCGCAGGTGGTGAGCGGGCTGCGCCTCGGCCTGGACGCGCCCTCACAGCTCGTGGCGAGCGTGCCGACGAACATCACCGTGTCGCTGAGCGGCCGGCGGGCGCGCGACGCTCGGGACCTCAAGTTCGGTCTCAGCGCCCTTGCGGACGGGCGCGAGCTGGCCGTGCGCGCTCTCGGTGAGGACCGCTTCACCCGGATGGCGTACACGCTCGAAGTGCCGGCGGACCTGGCGGCAGGCCGACGCGTTGAGCTGCGCGCGACGGCCTCGGTCGGTGGCGTTGAGGCGCCGGTGAAGCTGACCAGCTTCGAGACGCTTCGGGTTCGTCCCCCGGTGGAGGTGCTTGACCTGCGCCAGGCGCCGGTGGCGGAGGGCGGCCTCGGCTTTGCCGTGACGCTGCGCAACAACCTGCCGGAGCCCCTCCAAGTGGACTTGACAATGAGCGGGAAGGGGTTGCGGGCGGCCTCGCAAGGCGCGCTGCCCGCCGACGGTGAGAGCACCGTTGTGCTGGCCGCCGAAGGCGCCGACATCCCCGCCACGGCGGACCAGCTCACCGTGAAGCTGGCGATCGGTTATGAACTCCACGGCGAGGCGCACTCCACGGACTGCGAGCGCGAGATTGCGCTGCTGCCGCAGGCCGTCTGTCAGACCGCGGCCAACCCGCCGACGCTCGACGGCAAGCTCGATGACAGTTGCTGGACCTTCGCCACGAAGCTCGCGAACTTCGTACACCATCAGACCGCCAAGCCCGCGAAGGAGCAGACGGTCTGCTACGTGCTGGCCGATGATGCCAACCTGTATCTGGGCTTTGAGTGCGCCGAGGAGGATATGCAGCACCTGCGAGCCAAGGCCGCGCCCGACGAGCAGGGCCTGAACCCGGATGTGCCGCGCGACGACAGCGTGGAGATCTACGTTGATCCGCGCACGTCCGGCAAAAAGCACTTCCGGCTGGCGGTCAACAGCCTGGGCGCGGCCAAGTCCTCGGCTTCCGGTGGTTGGGAGGTGGGCGTCGCCGCGGAGGCGGACCGGTGGATCGTGGAGGTGAGGATACCGTTCGACCTCATCGGCGCCACGCCGAAGCCGGGCGATGTCTGGGGCTTCAACGCCTGCCGCAACGATCAGGGGTCCGGTGAGGCGACCGCCTGGTCATGCACACAGGGCTCTTATGCCAAGCCTGAGCGCTTCGGGGGGCTGCTGTTCAGCAAGTAGGGAGGCGGCGAAGGACCGGCCGCGTCAGAGCATATACCGGCTCAGGTCTTCGTCACCAGCGAGGTCGGCGAGTTGCTTGCGCACGTAGTCGGCATCAATGGTCACGCTCTGGCCGGCTATCTCGGGAGCCTCGAAGGAGAGCTCCTCGAGGAGCCGCTCCATGAGCGTGTACAGGCGCCGCGCGCCGATGTTCTCGGTCCGGTCGTTGACGTCCTGGGCGGTGCCGGCGACCTCGTCGAGCGCCTCGTCGGTGAAGCTCACCTGCACGCCCTCGGTCACCAACAGCTCCGTGTACTGCTTGACCAACGAGTTTTCGGGCTCGACCAGGATGCGGCGGAAGTCCTCCCCGGAGAGGCTGTCGAGCTCCACGCGTATCGGCAGCCGGCCCTGGAGTTCGGGGATCAGGTCGGAGGGCTTGCTCACGGTGAAGGCGCCGGCGCAAATGAAGAGGATGTGCCTGGAGTCCACGGGCCCGTACTTGGTCTGGACGGTTGAGCCCTCGATGATGGGCAGGATGTCGCGCTGCACGCCCTCGCGCGAGACCTCGGGGCCGTAGCCGGCCTCGCGGCCTGCGATCTTGTCCAGCTCGTCGAGGAAGACGATGCCATCCTGCTGGGCGCGCTCAACCGCGTCGGAGGCGATGGCCTGGCCGTCAATGAGCTTGCGGGCCTCCTGCTCGGTCAGCAGTTCCCTGGCTTCTCTGACGGTCGTGCGTCGCGTGGTGGTCTGCGTGGGGAAGAGGTTGCCGAGCATCTCCTGCATATTGAAGCCCATCTCCTCCATCCCCGTGGGCGAGAAGATCTGCAGGCTCTGGACGCTGCTGTCCTCGACATCCATCTCCACCTCCTGGTCTTCGAGTTCGCCAGCCTCCAGGCGGCGGCGAGTGTACTCGCGGACCTTCTCGTACTGCTCCTGTTGGTGCTGTTGGCGCTCCTGCTCGGCCGCGATCGCCTCGGGCGAAGATGGCTGCGAGCCCGCTCCCAGGGGCCAGGGCGGCTCCGCGGGCAAGCCCTCGGCTGGGGTCGTGCCGGCGACGAGGTCAACCAGATGCTCCTGAGCGAGGCGCTCGGCCTCCGGGCGCACGCGCCGCATCTGCTCAGCCTCGACTATGCGGTAGGCCACGTCCACCAGGTCTCGGATGATGGCATCCACATCGCGGCCGACGTAACCGACCTCGGTGAACTTGGTCGCCTCGACCTTGACGAAGGGCGCTCGGGCCAGGTTCGCCAGACGCCGGGCGATCTCGGTCTTGCCCACGCCGGTCGGCCCGATCATAAGGATGTTCTTGGGGATGACCTCCTCTTGCAGATCCTCGGGGATGTGACGGCGCCGCGTGCGATTGCGCAGGGCGATGGCCACCGCCCGCTTCGCGTCGTCCTGGCCGATGATGTATTTGTCAAGCGCTGCGACGATCTCCCTCGGCGTCAGTTCGCTACTGAGCGAAGGGGCTTCTCCAGCTTCGCGTTTCTGTGTTGCCATCTTGTGTACCTCCGACTACCGACTTCCGACTACCGACTTCCGACTCACGACTACGACAACAGCATTGACGTCGCCGGCTGCCCCGAGCTGGTCGTTTGCTGTCAGGCGGATGTCGGTGGTCGGTTGTCGGATCATTCCTCCGGGACCTGGTAGATCGTGATGTCTTCGTTCGTGAAGACGCATATCTCGCCCGCGATGCGGATGGCCGCCTCTGCGATCTCCCGGGCGCTCATATCGGTGTTGCGCAGCAGCGCCTTGCCTGCCGCGACGGCGTAGGGGCCACCCGAGCCGATGCCTACCACGTCGTCGTCGGGCACTATGAGGTCGCCGGTGCCCGAAACCAGGAAGCAGGCGTCCGCGTCCGCCACGAGCAGGAGTGCCTCCAGCCGCCGCAGCACCTTGTCGGTGCGCCACTGTTTGACCAGCTCCAGCGCTGCTCGCGTCAGGTTCCCGCTGTATTCGTCGAGTGTGTCCTCCAGCCGCTCGAACAGCGTCAAAGCGTCCGCGGCGGCTCCCGCGTACCCGACGATCACGTCCCCGTCGCGCATAGTCCTGACCTTCTCGGCCGAGGCCTTCACGATGGTGTCCTCAATGGTGACTTGGCCGTCTCCGGCCATCGCGGTCTTGCCGTCTCGCCGCACGGCCACGATAGTCGTCGCATGGATGGTCATCGCTGGTCTCC
>CBFDBV010000336.1:0-5565 GCA_965603135.1 uncultured bacterium | reverse complement strand
GAGAGCCGCGAGGCCTTCGCCGCGAAGCACAACATCCCCGCCGTCTACGCCAGCCTGGAGGAGATGTTGGAGGCCGAGGAGATTGACCTCGTTGACCTGTGCGTGCCGACCAACCTGCACGCGGACTGCATCATCCAGGCCGCGCGCGCGGGTAAGCACGTCATCGTGGAGAAGCCGCTGACCGGATACTGCGGCGACCCCGACACGCCCGAGGACGAACTGATCGGCGAGACCGTCCCGCGCCAGCAGATGATGCACACCGTGCTCACTCAGTGCGAGGAGATCGAGCGCGCCATCAACGATGCCGGCGTGATGCTGATGTACGCCGAGAACTGGGTGTACGCGCCCTCGATTCAGAAGGCGCGGCGACTCATCGAGGCGGGGGCCGGAACCGTGATGCGGATGGTCGCCGAGGAATCGCACAGCGGCTCGCACGCCAGCTATGCGAAGTACTGGCGGCTGGCCGGGGGCGGCTCGCTGCTGCGCACCGGCTCCCACCCCATCGGCGGCGTGCTCTACCTCAAGCAGGCCGAGGGCCTCGCGCGCGACGGCAAGCCCATCCGCCCCAGGAGCGTCGTCGCCGAGGTCGGCCGCCTGACGCGCATCGAGTCCTTCGTCGCCGAGAAGGAGAAGTTCCTGAAGACCGGCCTGGCGGACTGCGAGGACTGGGGCGCGGCCATCATCACCTTCGAGGACGGCTCGGTGGCCGAGGTTGCCAGCTCCGACGTGGTCCTCGGCGGCATTTACAACCGCGTGCAGATATACTGCTCCCAGGGCCGCATCGAGTGCAACCTCAACCCCACCAACCAGTGCGTGGCCTACGCGCCGAGCGAGAGCGCCTTCGGCGACGAGTACCTGACCGAAAAGATCTCGACGCGCGCGGGCTGGAGCTTCCCCTCGCCCGACGAGCACTGGGCCAGCGGCTATCCGCAGGAGATGCAGGACTTCATCGAGTGCGTGGCCGAGGGGCGGCAGCCGCTGTCGGGATGGCTGCTGGCGAGGGACGTGGTGGCGGTGACCTACGCAGCGTACGTCTCGGCGGAAGAAGGCCGCCGCGTGGAGGTGCCGCTCGACTAGACAACAGGGAGGCTGCTCCAGTGCGAATCACTGATGTCACCGGCCCGATGTATCACGGAATGTGGACCTACGGCCCGCCCTACCCGGACGTCGTCGTCGAGGAGATCCCGCAGCCGGAGTTCATCGACTACCCCACCTACTCGTGGCGCTTCGAGTTCGGCGCGCAGACCGGCACCTACCTGGAGACCTCGCTGCATCTGTTCCGCGACGGGCCACCGCTCGCTGACATCCCCCTCGGCGACCTCTTCATGCGCGACGCGGCGATCTTGCGCGTCGCCGCTCAGGCGGATCAGCGCATCGAGGCCACCGATCTGCAAGCCTGCGAGGTCGAGACAAACCCCGGCGACGCCATCATCGTCGCCACCGGCTGGGACAGTCACTGGGACCAGCCGGACTTCGTCTCCGACTGCCCGTACTTCTCGTACGAGGCCATGCGCTGGGTGCTGGACCGTGAGCCGTTCCTGTTCGCGGGTGACATGCCGCGCTTCGACAACTGGCAGGAGCCACAGGGGTTCTTCCAGGAGTTCTTCGAGCAGGGCGTGCTGCTGCTGGCGCCGCTGGTGAACCTCGCGGAGGTGCGCGCGGACCGCGTCAAGCTGGTGGCCCTGCCGCTGAAGATCGCGGAGACCTGCGCAGCACCGTGTCGCGTGCTCATCGTGGAGGAGGACTGACCGTGGGCGGCAAGCAACTGAAGCTCAGGACGAAGTTCATCGCCACCGAGGGCGTCAAGGAATACCGCGAGACGATCCCCACGTGGGTCAATGAAGATGACGTGGTGCTGGAGATCGGGTGCGAGTGGGGCACCACCACGGAGATCCTGGCGCGCCATTGCCGGGAAGTGATCGCGATTGATGTGAGCGAGGACTGCATCGAGCGCGCTCGCCAGAGGCACCCGGACCTTCGTTTCGAGCTGCTCGACGGCTTCGATGTGCAGGCCGCGCTGGCGCTCGGAAAGAGGTTCACGAAGGTCTACATTGACATCTCGGGGCTATCGGGCTACCGCTCGCTGCTGGACGTGATCTGCCTGCTGACGATGTACGCGACGGTGCTTCGGCCGCAAGCCATCGTCATCAAGAGCGGCGGGCTGAAGCACTTCCTTCGTCAGTCCATCGCCTGGAATAGCGCGTAGCGGAGCCCTGCCCGGGATCTTCTCTTGTAGGTCGAAGCTCCTGCTTCGACTCCCTCTCAGAGCTACAAGAGCTGCAACAACCCCGTGGCTATCCCCAGGTAGATGAGCAGCGAGATCGCGTCGTTGACGGTGGTGATGAAGGGCCCGGACGCGATCGCGGGGTCCACGCCCACGCGATCGAAGACGAGTGGAACGACGCTGCCCAGCAGCGTCCCAACACAGATCGCTGCGAACATGGCGGCGGCTACGATAATCCCGTAGCCGGCGCCACCGAGCAGGAGCAGACCGGCGACCCCCGCCGCAACGCCGCAGGCCGCCGCGATCAGTAGAGCCGTGGGCACCTGCCGCAGCAACACTCGCCCCAGGCCCGCTTTCTGGACCAGGCCAAGCGCGATGGAGCGCACCGTGATCATCGAGGACTGCAAGCCCGAGCCGCCGCTGATGGCGCTGATGACCGGTATGAAGGCCGCGAGCAGCACGGCCTGCTCCAGCGTCCCCGCGAACAGCTTGATGACGCCCGCCGACAGCAGGCTGGCCGCGAGGCTCACCAGCAGCCATGGCAGCCGCGCCCGCGCCGAGCGCAGCGCGGACTTGGTCGTCACGTCCTCGGCGCTCGTGCCGGCGAGGTAGGCGAGGTCCTCGGTTGCCTCACGCTGAAGCACGTCAATGACGTCGTCCACGGTGATGGCGCCCAGCAGCCGCCCTTCCTCGTCCACCACCGGAAGCGAGGCCAGGTCGTACTTGTCAACGATCTGAACGGCCTCCTCCTGGTCGGTCTCCGGATGCACCGCCAGCGGATCGCGCTCCATCAGTTTTTCGAGGGGCTGGTCGTCGCGCGCGTTGATGAGCGTGGCGATGTCCACGGCCCCTACCAGCCGCCGCTCGTCGTCCACCACGTAGACGCGGCTGATGGCCTCCGGGTGCACGTCCGTGCGGCGAATGTGCTGGATGACGCCGAGGGCGGTGACATCGGGCGGCGAGGCGATGACCTGGGTGGTCATTATGCCGCCGGCGCTTTCATGGCCGTGCTCCAGCAGGCTGGCAAGATCGCGAGCCCCGTCGTCGGGGATGCGGTTGAGGATCCGGTGCTTCCTGTCCTCGGGCAGCAGGCTGACGGCGTCGGCCCCCACGTCCGGCGGCATCGCGTCAATGATCTCGGCGAGCTCGCCCTCTTCGGTGGCCTCCAGGATCTCCTCGCCGATCTCGTCGTCAACCTCTTCCAGGATTACGCCCGAGTCAGCCGCGTCGAGCAGCTCGAAGACAGCGCCACGTTCGTCGCTGGACAGCTCGCGCATCGCGTAGGCGATGTCAATCGGGTGGTAGCCGCTGATGAGGCCCTCCAGCGCCCCGGGCACGTGGGACTGCGTCGCGGCGCGGATCGCCGCCGCGACCTCCTGGGGGTTGCGGGCCTTGGGCGCATGCTCGGGGGTCTGCATGGTACCGGTCATAGCGTGTTGCTCAGTCTTCCTGATCGGCGGCAACCTGGTGCATAAGCTCGCGCAGTTGCGGATAGGTCGCCACGTAGCGCCGGAACAGCTTATCATAAACCTCGGCGTTGTCCAAGTTTGGCTCGATCTCGCGGGTGACTGTCACCATTTCGCCGGCGGCCTCGACGGGGTCGGCGAACAGGCCCGCGCCGACGGCGGCGCAGATGGCCGTGCCCAGGCAGGTCGCCTCCGGCTGCTCGGTGAGATAGATGGGCACGCGGCAAGCGTCCGCGTGAATCTGAAGCCAGAGATCGGAGCGCGTGCCCCCGCCGCAGGCGTAGATGGCCTCGGCCTGGAAGCCGGCCTGCGCCATGTCATCCAGGATGTGCCGGGTGCCCATCGCGGTGCCCTCGTAGATGGCGCGCATCAGGTGGCCGACGCCGTGGCGCAGGCTCAGCCCGTAGATGCAGCCCCGCGCGAGCGGGTCGCGCAGCGGCGTGCGATTGCCCTGCCAGTAGTCCAGCAGCACCAGGCCCTCGGCGCCGGGCGAAACCCCGGCCGCTATCTCATCGAGCAGCTCGTACTGACTCCGACCGGCATCCTCGGCCTCTACCTGCTCACGCTGCGCGAAGTTGTCGGCGAACCACTTGACGATGCTGCCGGTCGCGGTCTGGCCGCCCTCCAGCACCCAGGTGTCGGGCAGGATCGCGTCCGGATACGGCCCCCAGACGTGCGAGTCGAAGATGCCCTCGGCGCACAGCGCCATGTGACAGGTGGACGAGCCCATCACCAGGGCCATCCTGCCCGGCTCGACCACGTTCAGGCCGAACATCGCGGCGTAGGCGTCAATGCCGCCCTGGGCGACAGGCGTGCCCGGCAGCAGGCCGAGGTCCTCGGCGGCCCGGCCGGTCAACTCCCCGGCCCTCTCCCCCATCGCGAGCACCTCTTCGGGCCAGCGCTCGCGCAGCTCGTTCATATCCAGCTCCGCGAGCAGCTCCTCGGGCCAGCCGCCCGCGGGCCGCGCGTAGTTCCACTTGCAGGTCACGTTGTTGAGCGAGGCGGCCCAGCGCCCGGTCAGCCGGTGCATCAGCCAGTCGGTCCCCTCGCAGATGAGGTCGGCCTGCTCGTAGACCTCCGGCTCGTTGGCCTTCAGCCACATCGCCTTCGGGATCATCCACTCCGGCGATTCCTGGCCGCTCACGTACTTGAGGACGGGGTTGCCGGTGGCCGTGACGCGCTCGGCCTGCTCGTGGGCGCGCTGGTCCATCCAGAGGATCACCGGGCGCAGCGCAATGCCCTCGCGGTCGCAGACGACCACAGTGCACGAGGTGCCATCCACGCTGAGACCGGCGACATCGCGAGGCTGCGCGCCGCCCTCTTCGAGCACCTTGGGCACGGTCGCGCGCGCCGCCTGCCACCAGTGCTCAGCATTCTGCTCGGCCCAGCTTACCTGGGGGTAGTCAATCGGGTACTCCTGGCTCTCCGAGGCCAGCATCTTGCCCTCCAGGTCGAAGAGCGCGGCCCGCAGGCTCTGCGTGCCGCAGTCAATCCCAACCACGTAAGGCCCTGAGTTGTCGGTCATGGGGCGTGCCTCCTAGCAGCAGAACAGCCACGGTGCGCGCGAAGCCTGCGCTGTTTCCTGCCTCCAGCTTCTGGCCTCCAGCCTCTGCCGTTACCAGGTTTCCCGATGGATCGCATCCATCGGCCCGGCGGGCTTGCTGTGCGGCTCCCCAGCCGGGTGGCCGAGGCTCACCAGCGCCAGCACGCGGATGTCCTCGGGGATGCCGAGCACCTCGCGCACCTTCGCCTCGCGCTCCGGCCCGTGCCCCGGGCTGCCGCCGCGAATCCCGATCCAGCAGGTGCCCAGGCCCAGCGCGGCGGCCTGAATCAGAGCGTTCTCGACCGCCGCCGAGGTGTCCTCGATCCACCAGT
>CBFDBV010000335.1:0-5578 GCA_965603135.1 uncultured bacterium | reverse complement strand
CTTGTCCGCAAGGACGGCGCACTGAGGCAGGCGGACGTAGTTGTCACGCCTTTGCTGGACGAGGAGGGCAACGTGCGGGGGAGGATTGGGGTCATACGAGACATCACGGAACAGCGCACGGCTGAGCGACGATACCGCACTCTGGTGGAGAGAATGGGCGATGGAGTGACCAGCGTGGACAGGGACGCCGTCATCACCTATGTCAACGAGGCGTTCTGTCGGATGCTGGAGTACGAGCAAGGCGAGCTGCTGGGGATGCGGGGAGTTGATCTTTGCGACGAGGCCAACCGCGCGATACTCGAGGCGCAGTTGGCCCGGCGAGGTACCGGTGTGGAGAGCGAGTACGAGCTGGCGTACACGACGAAGTCCGGGCGACAAGTCCCGGTGGTGATCACGGCAACACCGCTCTATGACCCGGCACATCAGGTCATCGGCAGCTTTGCAGTCATTAAGGATATGACCGAGCGCAAGGGCGCCGAGGCTGAGATCCGGTCCGAGAAGGAGCGCTCCGAGCGGATCATTCAGACCGCCCAGGCACTGATCGTCGGCCTGGATGCCGAGGGTAGGACAACCCTGTTCAACCGGCGCTGTCAGGAGGTGACCGGATACAGCGCAGATGAGGTCATGGGTCGTTACCTGTGGGACTTCCTCCTCCCTGAGGAATTCGTCGAGGCGGTGCGGGGTGTGTTCGAGGACTTGCGCGCCGACGGCCTGCCCAGCCAGTTCGAGAACCCGTGGCTGACCAAGGATGGCCAGCAGCGCTTGATAACCTGGCGCAACACCGCTATTACTGACGCCGACGGCACCGTGCGCGAGATAATTGGCATCGGCTTGGACATCACCGAGCACCGCGCGACAGAGATGGCGGTGCGCGAAAGCGAAGAGCGCTTCCGCGGGTTGTTCGAGCAATCGCCCGTTGGCATTGCGATATTGGCGGCCAACGGTGAGGTGGTCGCAACAAACAACACCTTCCTGAGAATCGTTGACATCGAGGGCCCGGAGAGCCTTGAGGGCATCAGTCTCTTCGAGGCTTTTCAGGTCCCAAGGGAGGACCTCAGCCGGGTGCGCCACGGTGGAACGCTCGCGTACGAGGTGGAGGTCAACTTGCGGGACGTCGGCCTGCCGAGTGGTCGCTACGGACCGGTGTATCTGAGGGTGACTATCGCGGCGCTCCCCCGCGAGGATGGGGCCGGCAGCTTCATGCTGCAACTACAGGACGTAACCGAGCGTCGGATGAGTCAGGAGGCGCTCAGAGATAGCGAACAGCGGATGCGGGATATCGTGAACACTATGGCCGACTGGGCCTGGGAGACGGACGCGGACGCTGTATACACCTCGGTGTCCGGTAACTACGAGCAGATACTGGGGTACACGGCGGAGGAGATACTTGGGGGCACGCCCTTTGACCTGATGCCCGAGGATGACGCAGGTCGCGTCCGCAGAATCTTCGAGGAACACGTCACAGAGAAGACAGCAATTGAGGATCTGGAGAACTGGACCGTGCGCAAGGATGGCCGTCGCATCTGCCTTCTGACGAACGGCATTCCCCTGTTGGACGATCAGGGCACCCTGATCGGCTACCGCGGGGTGAATCGCGACATCACTGAACGCATAGAGTTGCGCAGGCAGTTGGAGCACGCACAGCGCATGCAGGCGCTTGGGACACTGGCCGGAGGCATCGCACACGACTTCAACAACATGCTTCAGGTGTTGCTGGGGCATATCACGCTGTTTCAGATGGAGAAACGCCCCTCTGACCGCGACTGGCAGACACTGAAGGCTATGTCCAACGAGATCGAGCACGGGAGCCGCCTGGTGAGGCAACTGGTGGCGTTCAGCCGAGGGGGCGAGGTGCAGCGGGGCCCGCTAAACATCAACCAGGTAGTGGAGCCCATAGCAGGGACGATCAGGAGCGGGGTCGGTCGCCGGATACTGGTACGGACTGAGCTTGCCGAGGACCTCTGGGCCATCGAGGGGGATAGCGGCCGCCTCGAACAGGTCCTTGTGAACTTGGGCGTTAACGCGCGGGACGCGATGCCGCACGAGGGTTTGCTGGTCTTCAGAACCGAGAACCTGATGCTGGACGACGAATACGTCAGGGCTCACCTGAACGTAGAGCCCGGGCCCTACGTGCTGATCACCCTCTCAGACACCGGTGTGGGCATGGACGAGGAGACCGCGGCAAGGGCCTTCGAGCCTTTCTTCACAACTAAGGGGGTAGGCAAGGGCACGGGGTTGGGCCTCGCCATCGTCCACGGTATAGTGGAGGCGCACGGTGGGCATATCCACCTGCACAGTGAACTGGGCAAAGGCACCACCTTCGAGATCTACCTGCCCGCGGAACCTGGGCTGGAGGCTGCTCCGCTAAAGGAAGAGCCCGTGCAGGCACTGCCAACCGGGACGGAAACCGTGCTGGTTGCCGACGACGAGCCTGCAGTGGTGGCATTCGTCGTGGATGGCCTATCTGCGTACGGCTACACGCTTCTGAGCGCAGGCACCGGGCGCGAGGCCCTGCAGATCTTCAAAGACCAGCACGAGCAGATAGACCTGGTGATGCTGGATCTCGTAATGCCCGAGATGGACGCCCGCGACGCCCTGTATCACATGCTCGACATTGATCCCGAAGCCGTCGTGCTGATGACAAGCGGCCGCGCGCCAGAGGGGGGCGAGGAGGCGTTACTGCGAGAGGGTGCCCGCGGCTTCCTCGAGAAGCCCTTCTCGCTGATTGACCTGCTGCTCGCAGTGCGCAGAACTCTCGACGAAGCTAAGCAGGATCCCGCGGGTCTGGAGGAGTGAGGCGAGAGGCGGGAAGCGAGAAACGGCAGGCGTTTGCCGTTACCGCATTGCCGATTGCCCATTCGCCGCCGTCGGATAGTCTCACAATGCAGGGATGTTGCGCCCGGCGGCGAAGGGGCGCCGGCGGTGTGCGATCAATGCTGTCAACTCAGGATCCTAGAGAGGGCTGACGAAGGGAGAACGAGCGCGTGGCCAAGCTGGCAATCAACGGAGGCGAGAAGACGATAACCAGACAGTTGGGGAAGTCGTGGCCGGTCTTCGGCGACATGGAGCGCGAACTGCTGATGGAGGTGCTGGAGTCCGGGGACTGGTTCCGCGGGCGCCCGGACCCGCCGGAGGACTCCAAGGTGTACCAGTTCGAGAACGCCTTTGCCAGTTTCCAAGATGCCAAGTACGGCGTGGCGATGACGAACGGAACGCAGACGCTGGAATGTGCGCTCAAGGTCGTGGGCATCAAGCCCGGAGACGAGGTGATCGTGCCGGCGGCGACCTTCGTGGCGACCGCGACTGCGTGCATTTTGGTCAATGCGATCCCCATTGTCGTGGACATTGATCCGTCGAACTACCAGATCAGCCCGGAGGCGATCGAGGCCGCCATCACCCCGCGCACTACCGGCATCATCCCCGTGCACTACGGCGGCTATCCGTGCGACATGGGAGCGGTCAACTCCATCGCAAAGGAGCATGGCCTGTTCGTCATCGAGGACGCCGCGCACTCGCACGGCTCGACGTGGAACGGCCAGGGCTGCGGCTCCATCGGCGACATCGGGTCCTTCTCGCTGCAGATGGGCAAGACCCTGACCTCCGGTGAGGGCGGCATCTGCACCACCAACAACGAGGACCTGGCCGAGAAGCTCTTCAGCTTCCATCACATCGGCAGGTTCCGGGGCCGCCCGTTCTATGAGCATCACCTGGTCGCGAGCAACCTGCGTATGACCGAGTTCCAGGCGGCGGTGCTGCTGGGCGGTCTCAGCCGCCTGGAAGAGCAAGCCATCACGCGCGATCAGAACGCCCAGTACCTCGAGGATGGCCTGCGCGAGATCGAGGGGGTCTCCCCCATCGAGCGCGACGAGTGGGTCAGCCGGTGGAACTTCTACTTCTATCACTTCAAGTTCCACAGCGATCAGTTCGGCGGCCTGCCCAGGAGCAAGTTCGTGGAGGCGCTGGGCGCCGAAGGCCTGGGCTGCGGCAGCGGGCACCTGCATCCCATCCAGCACAACCCGCTCTTCACCGAGCGCAACTGGGGCCCCGCCTGCTTCGGTGAAAACGAGCCGCCTGACTACGCGGCCGTCGAGACGCCGGAGTGCACGCGCATCTACGAGGAGGAGGGCATCTCGCTGAACCACGCCCTGTTCCTGGGCGACCGGCGGGACATGGACCTGATGCTGGAGGCCATCGCGAAGGTGCGCGCGAACGTGGATGAGTTGCTGTGACCCTACCACCGGATTGAAGTGTAGGTCGGCCATTCTTGCCCGACTCCGGTGACCGTGACGGAAACGACCGACGAGCGGGGCTATAAAGCCCGACCTACGAACGGCATTCCCCGGCCCTTCTCCCTGTGGGGCGGGCTTCCAGCCCGCCCCACAGGCTTGGAAGCGGAGGATCGGGCCATTGGGGCAGGTCTCCGCAAGGAGCTAGCGATGTCGGACCCCCTGAGGGTTGTGGTAGTCGGCTGCGGAGGCATCGCACGCCAGGTCTACCTTCCCCTGCTCGATGCGAGCGAACAGGCGGAGGTCACGGCGCTCGTGGACGTGGACGCGAGCGCACGTGAGAGGATGGCCGAGCGGTATCCTCGAGCCGCTGTCCACGCCTCCACCGAGGAACTCGACCCGGACGAGCATGACTGTGCGCTGGTGCTGACGCCGATCAAGGAGGGCGTTGACGCCCACTATGAGCCCGTGCTGGCGCTGATGGAGGGGAGGCTGCCGACGCTCTGCGAGAAGCCCCTGTCAGCGTATCTGGAGCGCGCCGAGGAGATGGTCGAGGCGGCTGAGGGCGCCAACACGTTGCTGATGATGAGCGTCAATCGCCGCTTCACGCCCGTCTACGTGCGCGCCCGCGAGTTCTTCGAGGGGCACTCGATCGAGCTGTGCGTCGGCCAGAAGAGCGGCGGCGGCGCGACATTCCGCGAGCTAGTGACCAACAGCATCCACGTGCTGGACGCGATGAGGTGGCTCTGCGGTGAAGTGGCCCAGGTCGTCGGCTGGTCAACCGCCGAGGGCGAGGCGGGCACCGGCGCAGCGGTGAGCTTGCGCTTCGACAGCGGCCCGCTGGGCAGCTACGTGATGTCGCGCGGCGCGGGCGCATGGGTCGAGCGGCTGGAGCTGCACGGGAGCGGCCGTACGGCCATCGTGGACGCGCCCAACCGAGTCGCTCTGGCCGCCGGAGGCGAAGAGACCACCTTTACGCCCGAGGTGGGCCGCTGGTATCTTGACGAGGCGGAACGCTGGGGCTTCAAGGCGCAGCTCGAGCACTTTTTCGCCTGTGTGCGCGGCGAGCGGGAGCCCCACGTCCCTCCGCGCGATGCCCTTTCCAGCCAGGCCCTGGCCGAACGCATTCGCGTACTGCAAGCTACACCATGACCGCCGAGAACGCCATTGGCGGGCTGGAAGCCCGCCCTACGCGAGGTTATCAACTGGCCGAACGCATTCGCGTACTGCAAGCTACACCATGACCGCCGAGAACGCCATTGGCGGGCTGGAAGCCCGCCCTACGCGAGGTTATCAACTGGCCGAACGCATTCGCGTACTGCAAGCTACACCATGACCGCCGAGAACGCCAT
>CBFDBV010000334.1:0-5591 GCA_965603135.1 uncultured bacterium | reverse complement strand
CAGCTCGGGCAGCCCTCGTCGCAGGGGCAACCCTCGATGTTGTCGAGGGTGGCCGCCAGCAGCTCCTCGATGCGCTCATACGCGACCTCGGCGATCCCAACGCCGCCCGGGTGCGCGTCGTGGATCGAGATGACCGGCCCCTGCAAGTCCGGGTGCGCAACCTCCGAAACGCCGCCGACATCGCGCGTGTCGCAGTGCGCGAACACCGGCAGCAGGCCGATCAGCGCATGCTCCAGCGCGTGGAGGCTCCCCATGAGATCGCGCCCGGCTTCGGCCAGCGCGGTCACGTCCTCGGGCGTGGCGGCCAGGCAGACGCCGAGGGTCTCGATGGTCTGCGCCGGGAGGTCGAGGTCCTCGGTGCCCAACTCCTGCTCGGTGACCTGCTTGACCTTGCGGTAGCCGGTGACGCGCCAGTTGATCTCCAGCTCGCCCAGGGCGACGCGCGCCCCGCCCGGCAGCTTCCGCTCCTGCTGCCAGCTCTGCACCTTCATCTCCGACACCGTCATCGGCTCCGTGTAATACTGCACCTTGGTCGGCCGCACGTAGGCCGTGCGCCCGTCCAGGTCGAGTTGCTTGACCAGGTAGCTCTCGCCGGCGTGAAGGTAGACCGCGCCCTCGTGCACCACCCTCAGTGCGGAGTCCGCGTCCACCGTGCCGAGGCGCTCGAACTTGCCCTTGTGCGCCAGCACGATCTCGTAGGCGCGCCCGGAAGTTGAGCGCAGGCTGATCTCGGCGGCGGGATAGATGTCCGGGTCAACCCAGTACCAGCGAGTGCGCTTGGCCACGTAAGGCAGGGACGAGTCCTCGCGGCACGACGCGTCCCCGGCGACCTCCAGCAGCGGCTCCATCTTGTCGCCGAACACCTCCGCGTCCCGGTCCTCGATGGGCATCTCGTACGCGGCGCAGAGCAGGTGCCCGAACAGGATGTACTCGTTCTGCGGGTCAATGAGGGCCTGCTCGGTCTCGGCCTCCAACAGGTACTCGGGATGCCGGAGCAGGTAGCGATGCACGCCGCCGGGCAGGGCCACGAGGGCCGCCAGCGAGTCCTGCTGCCCGCGGCCGGCGCGGCCGATCTGCTGCCAGGTGCTGGAGATGCTTCCCGGATAGCCGGTCAGGATCGCCGCATCCAGGCCCCCGATGTCCACGCCGACCTCCAGGGCCGTGGTGGAGATGACGCCCAGCAGCTCGCCATCGAAGAGCTTGCGCTCGATCTCGCGGCGCTCCTTCGGGAGGTAGCCGCCGCGGTAGGCCATGATGCGCTCGGTCAGGTCGCCGTCCCCAGCAAGCTGCTCGCGCGCGTAGCGCAGTATCAGCTCCGCCACGCGGCGCGCGAGCACGAACACGATGCAGCGCACCCCCCGGCGCGCCAACTCGCACATCAGCTCAGCCGCCTCCAGATTGGCGCTGCGCCGCCGGCCCGTGGCCTTCTCCAGCACCGGCGGGTTCCACATAATGAAGAAGCGCCGCCCGCGCGGCGAGCCGTCATCGCTGACGAGTTCCGCGGTCAGGCCGGTGAGCTCCTCGAAGAGATCGCCCGGATTACCGATGGTCGCCGAGCAAGAGATGAACTGCGGGCTCGCGCCGTACTGCGCGGTGATGCGCCGGAGCCTTCGCATCACATTCGCGGTGTGTGAGCCGAACACACCCCGGTAGGTGTGCACCTCGTCGAGCACGATGAAGTCGAGGTTGCGGAAGAACTCGGCCCAGGTGTGATGGTAGGGCAGGATGCCGACGTGGAGCATGTCGGGGTTGGTGAGGACGACCTGGCTTTCGCGCTTGATCTTGCGGCGGCGGCTGACGGGCGTGTCGCCGTCGTAGGTGGCGGCCTGGAAGGCGGTCCCCGCGCCGAAGTCCGCGAGCTTGCGGAGCTGATCCTGGGCGAGGGCCTTGGTGGGGTAGATGAGCAGAGCGCGGCTGGTCGGGCGCTCGTAGAGCTTCTGCGCGATGGGCACGACATAGCAGAGGGTCTTGCCGCTGGCGGTGCCGGAGACGACGATCACGTTCTCGCCGCCCAGGGCGGCCTCAATGGCCTCGACCTGGTGCGTGTAGAGCCGCTCGATGCCCAGGCCGTCGAGGATGCTCTGCACGGTGTCGTGGAGCTTGACCTTCAGTTTCGCGTAGCGGGCCGGGCGCGCCGCGATCTCCTGGACGTGCTCGACCTGACCCGCGTAACCCTCGGCGCTTCGTATCTCGTGGAGGAGCCGCTCGAAGTTCATCGTCCGCCCTCGGGCACGAGGGAGGGGCCGTGGGCCGGTCAGGAGACCGGCCCCTCCCAACGTCAACCTTCGTCCTCGTCCTCCTCCCCGCTCGGCTCGGAGAGGCCATCGCGCCGCTTCTCGACGAAGCCGCACAACAGCACGCTCAGCAGGTAGAGCACAACCATCGGCCCGGCCATGAGGCTCATTGTCACCGGATCAATCGTGGGCGTGGCAAAGGCGGCGATGATGAAGATGATGACCACCGCGTGCCGCCACCAGGCCAGGAGCTGCCGCTGCGTCACGAACCCCACGCGCGCCAGGAACATCAGCACGAGCGGCATCTCGAAGGCAAGGCCGAACACCAGCAGCAGCCGCAGGAGGAAGTAAAGGTAGGGCTGAAGCGTCAACTCCGGCTGCACGCCGATGCTCTGGTTGAAGCTGAAGAAGAACGCGAAGGCCTTGGGGGAGATCCAGTAGCAGAAGGCCACGCCGGCAAGGAAGAGCAGCGTCGCCGCGGGCAGCATCACGATGACGTAGCGCCTCTCGTGCCGCTCCAGCGCCGGCTCGATGAAGAGCCAGAGTTCGCCGAAGATCAGCGGCGAGGCGGCGATGACACCGGCCACCAGCGAGATCTGCATCATCAGGATGACGCCGCCGGCGGACTCGAAGATGCGGAAGGTGAAGTCCTCGATGTCGGCCGTCTCGGCGCCCGCTTCGGCCGGGTAGCGCAAGAGCATCAGCAACTCGACGCGAAAGACCCACGCCAGAAGCATAGCCACCGCAACGTAAATCACGCTACGCACCAGCCGCCAGCGCATCTCCTCCAGGTGCTCCCAGAAGCTCGCTTCCTTGCGGGGCCTCTCGCTCACTGCTCGTCCCCTTGCTCCTCAGGCAGCGGCCCGATCGGCTCGTGGCTCAGCACCACGTCATCGAACCAGCAGAGGTTCCCATCGTGCGTCGAGTCGTGCACATACAGCAGCAGCCAGAAGCAGTTCAGCCGGAGCATCTCCCCGTCGCGCCAGCGCAAGTTCTCGACGCGGATGATCTCCTGGCCGTCCACCCACGCAACCTGCATCCCGTCCTGCTTGCCCGGCTCGTTGAGCTTGACCATCACTTCCATGCAGTACCAGCGCCCGCGCTCGACGACAAAGGGCGGATCGGCGTCGAAGATGTTGCCCCAGTAACGGCCGTCCCGGGCGCGCTGCATATCCGGGTAGTACGCGTAGAACATCATCGCGCCCGGCGCCGGATGCTTGCCCCATGCTCGCCACGGCTCGAAGCCGGTGGAGAAGAAGTCGGTCCCGCTGGGCTTGATGCCCGCTTTGCCGAAGGCCGACCAGCGGTTGCCGATGTTGTTCCCGAGCAGATGCACGAAGTGCATATGATTGCCCTGGTCGAAGCTGCCGGCGAACTTGCAGTACCAGCGGGCGTATATCTGATCGTAGCCGGGCATGAACCACTTGGGGAGCTTGCCGCCTGCTCCCTTGCCCGGCGGCGCCGCGATCTGAAGCGCGCGCTCGCCGCTGTGCACGTTCGCCGGGTCGTCGGTGACGCTCAGGTCCGGGTCGTCGAAGTCGCTGTCGTGGTTGTCCCAGGCCGCCAGCGTGCCCGATTCGAAGCCGTCACTGAAGAAGACAGGATGCTCGTCCTCCTGGGCCTGGGCCGGCGCGTCCTCGCGCACCACCGACAGCCAAGCGAACGCGGCCAGCGGCGCGAGCAGTATTATGAACTCCTTCCACGCGGGCCTCATTTCTGTTCGTCCCCTCGGTGGAGCAGGGATGTCAAGGGTAGCACTCCCGCAGCCAGTCCGAGAGCGTGCCATCGAAGGTCGCGTGGGCCAGGTGCTCCTCGCCGCGCTGACTGCCCCACGAGTAGTATATCACCACCCGGCCCTCGAACTCGGTGAAATCAATATCCGAGTTGTTGATGTTCTCGTCAGGCCCGGGCGCCAGGATCGGGTTCGCCGGGCTTCCCTCCCAGTGCAGCAGGTCCGGGGAACGCGTGAGGTAGCTATCAAAGCGCCAGAGCCCGCCCATCCGCTCCAGGTAGAACATATAGAAGTGCCCATCGAGCCAGCGCATGCTCGGGCAGGCCGTGTACCGGTCGGTGCCGTAGATGGCCTCGCTGACCGGGAGCTTCGACCAGCTCACCAGGTCCGCCGACGCGGCGAACTTTATGGTAAAGGCCGGCCAGGTCGCATCATTGGTCTCGTAGCACATAACGAAGCGCTGGCCGGCGGGCTGGAAGCCCGCCCTACGCGAATCGGTGCAGACCGAGCAGTTGAAGAGGCGCTCCCTGTCCCCCACGATCGCGACGCTTTGCTCCCAGTTGTGCAGGTCCGCGCTGCGGAACACGTGGATGTCGTCGCTCTCCTCTTCCTTGACGCCGAGGGAGGCGTAGACGAAGACCTCATCCCCACGGATAAAGGGCACGGCGAAGGTAAAGCCCTCGGCGAACTCGGTGAGGACGCGTCCGGCCTGGAACTCCTGCGGGCTTTGCACGTCGCGCGTGCCGTCGTGCAGCTCGCGGATGCGCAGGTAGTGTGAGCCCCCGTGCGTGTTGTCCGGCGTGTTCGGCCGCACCGATTCAAGGATGAGCAGTCGCCCCTGGTAGACGAAGGGCGAGACCTCGACGAGTTGGTACTGAACGGTCCCGAGCTTCTCGATTCCGGTCATCATGCGCTCCCTCCGAGCGCGTCGTTCGTCGGGCGGACAGGCCCGCCTCCGTCGTTCACCGTTTCCAGCCTCTCGCCTCCAGCCTCCAGCCTCCGCCGTTCCCCATTCCCCGTCGTCAAAACCAGATGATGGGCAGGTGCTCGAACAGAGGCAGGCCGGTGGTCTTCGCCAGGCCCATGATGATGCCCGTGAAGAAGAAATGACCGATGACGATCCCCAGGAAAAGCGGCATCAGGCGGCGGTAAGTGCCGACGCCGCCCACGTGCAGGAGCAGGCCCTTGATGCCCCAGACTATCGCGAACGGCGCCCAGAAGCGCTGCCCGTGGTTCATCCCGATGACGAAGCCGGCCGGATGCAGCGGGAAGCGCAGGAAGAGGTTGCGCAAGAGAACCGAGCCGACGGTTATGAGCAGGCCGGCCGCGACCGCCGCCCAGGAGCCCGCGTTCATCCCCACTGGCGCGTTCACCAGCCCCACCGCCCAGGTGGCGTCCTGCATGGCGTAACGCTCGCGGACGCCGCCGGTGGTAGTTGCGCCGCCCAGCACGTTCCCGCCCTCGCCGTAGAAGACGGTCAGGTGCATCCACCAGCCCACGATCAGCCCGATGGGGATCGCCAGCAGCAGCGTCTTCGTCATATCGCCCGGGTGCATCCCGCCGCGGCGGGCCATGTTGTAGCTCTCGAGCTGGCCGGCCAGCGCGGAATGAGGGTAACCACGGTC
>CBFDBV010000333.1:0-5615 GCA_965603135.1 uncultured bacterium | reverse complement strand
CAGGGCATCATCACCGCCAGCAGCGTCCTGGCCGAAGCCTGCCGCCGGGCCGGCTGGCAGCTCAAGAAGAGCGAGGTCCACGGAATGAGCCAGCGCGGGGGCAGCGTCATCAGCTACGTGCGCTTCAGCCCCGATGAGCCGGTGCACTCGCCCCTGATCCCGGAGGGCGCCGCCGACCTTATGCTGGCCTTCGAGCCGCTGGAGGCGCTGCGTCAGATCAGTCAAACGCGCAAGGGTGCGAAGGTGCTGGTGGAGGAGCGTAGAATACCGCCGATGACGGTCAGCACCGGTGCCTGCGTCTACCCCGAGGACTGCCTGGAGCGCCTCCTCGCGAGCGGGCGCGAGGTGAGGGTCATCCCGGCGTTGGAGCGCGCGTTGGAACTGGGCGAGCCGCGGGCGGCGAACACCGTGATGTTGGGCGCGCTCGCGGCGTTGCTGGACCTGCCAGCGGAGGCATGGGAAGCGGCCCTGCGCGCGGGGCTCAAGCCGAAGGCGCTGGACGTGAACCTGAAGGCCTTCGCCGACGGACGCGCCTTGACGTAGCGGGGGACGACGGACTGCACGTACGTCTGCAGGGAGAACCTCGATGATAGTGCGCTCGCCGATCCGCCACGCCCTCCCGATGTCGCTGATTCTGCTGTTGACGCTGGCCGTGTGCCTGCAGGCCGGCGCGCAGAAGATCCCCGTGCCCACGGCGGACCTGCTCCCGACGCCTGATGAGGTCAAGGGCGCCCCGGCCTTCCCTCTCTATGATGGGGCCTGCAAGGGCTCGGACAAGTACCGGCTACCGCCGGAGTTGACGGTCACATACAGTTCCGATTCTGGCGATCAGACCGTTGACAGTGACCACCCGCGGCCGGGCGGCCACGCCTTGGTTCTTCAGCACCGCGCAAGTCAACGCATGCGCGAGTTCAAGATTCACGAGCATGCGTTCCTCGCGCCCGACTTCGTGCGGAAGCACGTAGTTTTTTATGCGCCTCTGCGGATCCACTTGACCCGGTACGCCGATCCCGCTGACGTGGCCACTCTGCTCGAGGCAAGCCGTCGTTCCGACCAGAACGTGGGCCAGTTGGGCGACACCGTGAGCATCGGCGACGATGCCTACTTCTCCAACACCGCCACGTCCCTGTTCGTGAACCTGTGGGTGCAGCAGGGCACATTCCACATCAGTATCAGCATCGATCAACAGCGTAACGTGGAACATTGGCCCGACCATTGTGTGGCGAAGCTCAAGGAGCTTGAGACGTACCTGGCCGAACTGATTGTCTCGAAGGTCGCGCCCATCAGCGGCGGCGTGCCACCCCCGACGCCACCGCCGGTGGTAGTCCAGCCGCCGGTGGTAGTCCCGCCGAAGCTGGAGATTACCGCCGGCCCCGAGGGCAACCCCAATCCGGTGGCGCCGGTCGGCACGGTGCAGTGCTCGGTTCAGGCCCGCCACGGTCAGGGAGCGGCGCTGAGCTACCAGTGGACGGCGACCGGTGGGAGCTTCAACAACCCGGGCATCCAGACCCCGATCTGGACCGCGCCCGCGGCGGGTGCCGCAACGCAGTACGGCATAACGGTGAACATCACCGCCGCGGACGGCGCGCAGATCGGCGCGTCGTACCTCCAGTTGATCGGTGCAGCGCCCGATCTGCACATTGAGCCGGGCTGGATTGTGCTCTCCTATGCGCACAACAACACCTTCATGCAGATCGAGCCGACCGCCGATCAGCAGTGCGTCGCGGTTCAGGTGAAGAACGAGCATCCCACCGCGGACGCAACGAACGTCTTCATCCAGCTCTCCGCCGGCCCGAAGCTCGGGGACGGCACGCACATCGGCAATCCCATCCCGGTGGGCGACCTGCCTGCCGGCCAGAGGAAGACAGTCGGTACCATCTGGGACTTGCAGGGCCAGAACATCGAGAACCAGCGCCTCTACGCCCACGCCTACTGCCAGAACATGGGCGACACCAACCCGGAAAACGACTTCGCGTCCATAGACATCGAGGGCATCTACTACGCGCACAACGGCACGCGCGCCTTCAGCTTCGCCAATGACACCTTCAGCTTCAAGAACTACGGCCTCGAGGACCGTGGGATCGCGGGTCTGGTCAATCAGCAAGCCGCTCTTCTCGCTGGCTGTCTCGACCGGAAACAACCCAAGGCGCCGCTGGTGAGCGATCCGTTCTACATGCTCTCGTACATGCGATATCAGAAGTACATGAAGAGCTTCAATAGCCTGCACATCGGCGGCCTGTGCCACGGCTTCGTGCACGCCGTGAAGGACCACTTCGAGAACCCGAGCACGCGGCCGGTGGCGAAGGCCGTCTCTGCGATGACGAAGCAGGAGGCCGACAGCACCATCAGCATCTATCACACGACGCAGATGCTTCGCATGGGGCCCGCGCTGCTCACCAACACGCGCTACTACGGCAGCCACTATGGGGTGGACCGTTGCCTTGCCACGGCGGAGAGTTCACTGAGGGGCAAGCGTGAGTGCATCTACATAGCCCTCGCGGGCTACGAGCAGAAGACCGACGGTACGAAGGTGGGCAGGTGGGGCCATGCGACACTGGGCTTCAAGCTCATCAAGGTGGCAGGCCGCGACGCGGTTCTCTACGTCTACGATCCCAACCGGCCCGCTTCCTCGTCTTACGTGCAGAAGCAGAACTGCATGACACAGATAGTGTTTTCCCCCGGCGCGTTCAACATGCCGGACAACATGAACATGATCTACCATCAGACTTCCTACGGCTCCGGTGGCACACGCAGTCGCATGTACAGCGACGGGATCGCGGCCATGCCATGGCTGCGCGACCTCTCGCAGCAGGAGGTCAAGGCCACGGCGACGGCGGCGAACACCACGGTCTACGCGATGTCAAGCTGGATGCGCTCGAACGGGCTGTCCGGACACGTGCTGCGCTGCCCGGCCGATGCGCACTTCGTGGATGCGCAGGGCCGGCGCACCGGTGTGGTCGGCGGCCAGGAGGTCAACGAGATACCGGGCGCGGAGGTGCGCACTGCCAATGAGATCGAGATCTGCTTCCTGCCCACCAGCCAGCAATACCAGGTCGTCATCGAGGGCGTCGGGCACGGCCAGGCGCGCTTCGCTTCGATCCGCGGGGAGAGCGACACGCGCATCGGCGTGACGACTTTCGACAACATCCCGTTGCGGCCGGGAAACCGCACGGTCGCCACACTCCTGCCCGGCGGACGCATCGCGTCGCTCATGTCCGGCGGGACGGCCCTGCCCCCGCAGCTTGAGGGCTTCCTGGATCAGGACGATCCCGCGTGGGGCCTTTCGGGAGCGGCCACGCCTCCGCAGGGCACAAAGCTGACCGTCACATCGCCCACCGACGGCGCCACTGTGCCCGAGCAGTTCACCATCAGCGGAACCAGCGTCCCAGGTCGGAGCGTGCACATCACCGCCATCGCCGAGGCCACGCTCAAGGCCACCGGCCAGAACGCGACATCGCCACTCCTCGAGAGCGCCGAAGCCAAGGTCGGCAATGATGGCAAGTGGAGCATCGAGGTCAACGCTCGCGCCGTCTACCGCGATCAGCGCGTCGAGCTGAAGCAGATCAAGATCACGGTGGAAGTGCGCGCGAATGGCACGGTTGCCGAGCAGGCGGATCTCATCGTGCGACCGTAGCTCCCGGAGGACGGCTAGCATCGTTCACGGTCGACGGGAGGGCCCTGTCCGCGCAGATCGAGGGCTTCCTGGATCAGGACGCTCCCGCGTAGGGGCGACACGTTAATCCGACGACAGACGCGTCAGGAGAAGTGCAAGCATGCAAGGGAGGGTCAGAGATGATCTGGGACCCATTCTATGAGTGTATGGACCCCGAGCAGCGCGCGGAGCTGCAGGTGCGGCGCCTGCGGGAGACCGTGGCGCGGCTGGAGGTGAATGTGCCGTGGTATCGCGACCGCTTCGATGAAGCGGGCGTGACAGCCGATGACATCAAGTCCCTCGATGACCTGCGGCTGCTGCCCTTCACCACCAAGGACGACCTGCGCGAGACCTATCCGTTCAGCCTCTTTGCGGTGCCGCCCCAGGAGTGTGTGCGCATCCACGCCTCCTCGGGAACCACCGGCAAGCCCGTGATCGCGGGTTACACGCCCGAGGACATCAACCTCTGGGCCGAGTGCATCGCGCGCAGCGTCTGCTGTGCCGGCGGCACCAACAAGGATGTCCTTCAGAATGCCTACGGCTACGGGTTGTTCACAGGTGGGCTCGGGCTTCACTACGGCGCTGAACGGCTGGGTTGCATGGTCATCCCCACGTCCGCCGGCAACACGGCCCGACAGGTAATGCTGATGGCAGACTTGGGTAGCACCATCCTTTGCTGCACACCCTCGTACGCGCTCACCATCGTGGACGAGGCAGAGGCACAGGGGATAGACATCAGGCAACTGCCGCTCAGGAGAGGCATTTTCGGTGCCGAGGTCTGGAGCGACGCGACGCGGGAAACCATCGAGGAGAAGATGGGCATCATGGCGCTCGACATCTACGGACTGACGGAGGTCGTAGGGCCAGGTGTCTCCTGTGAGTGTGAGGCCAAGGCCGGCCTGCACGTCTTCGACGATCACTTCATCCCCGAGATCATTGACCCCGACACTGGCGAGCCGCTGGAGCCGGGCGAGCGCGGTGAGCTGGTCTTCACCTGCATCACCAAGCGCGCCTTCCCCATCATCAGGTTCCGCACCCGCGACCTGAGCAGGCTGGCCTACGAGAAATGCGACTGCGGACGAACCCAGCCGCGCATGGAGCGAGTCACCGGCCGCACCGACGACATGCTCATCATCCGCGGCGTCAACGTCTTCCCCTCGCAGATCGAGGAGGTGCTGGTGAGCACCGAGGAGGTCGAGCCGCACTACCAGCTTGTGCTCACCAAGAAAGGGCGGATGGACAACCTGGAGATCCAGGTTGAGGTCTCGCCCGCCATATTCTCCGACCAGGTCGGGCACCTGGAAGAGATCGAGCGGAAGATCGAGCAGCGAGTGAACAGCGCGCTGGGCATCCGCGTGGACGTGAAGCTGGTGGAGCCCAACACCATCGAGCGCAGCGAAGGCAAGGCCAAGCGGGTAATAGACAAGCGCGAGGAGGGATAAGCTATGAGCAGCGAAGTGCTGACCAAGCAGGTGTCGGTATTCCTCGAGAACAAGTCGGGGCGGCTGGCCGAGGTCTGTCAGACCCTGGGCGAGCACGAGATCAACATCCGCGCCCTGTGCATCGCGGACACCTCGGACTTCGGGATACTCAGGCTGATCGTGGACAAGCCCGATGCGGCCGTGGAGGTGTTGCAGGACAAAGGCTTCTCGGTGGGGAGCACCGGCGTGCTGGCCCTGCGCGTGCCGGACGTGCCGGGGGGGCTGGGGGGGGTGTTGGCCTATCTGCAGACGCGGGACGTCAACGTCGAGTATATGTACGCGTTCTTCATCACGGTAGAGGGCGATGCCGTGGTGCTGTTCAAGGTGGCTGATGCGATCCTCGACAGCACCCTGGCGCTGCTCAGTGACAGCAATATCCCCGTCCTCGCGCCGGAAGAGGTGTACAACCTGTAGGAGGTCGCCCGCCCTGCCACAGGGACAAGCGCCGGCCTAACCCATCGCGCCGCCGCAGCGCATCAGCC
>CBFDBV010000332.1:0-5616 GCA_965603135.1 uncultured bacterium | reverse complement strand
ATGCTCATTGACGAGGAGGGCTACATATACATCTTCCACGGCTCCCATTGCTCGCCGACCCTGGTGAAGAGGTCCGCGGGGCCTTACGACACCTCAGAGTGGGCGGAGATGGCGACCATCGAGGACTCCACCTCCTACCCTCAGCCCTGGCTGCTCAGGCCGGGTGAGATAACGGTGCTCTTCAGGAAGGGCGGCACACACAACGCGGCGGAATCGTACGTGAAGTCCACCGACGGCGGGGCCACGTGGAGCGAGCGCGTGGACATAGTCACGACCCCGCCCAAGAACGGTTGCTACGCGGTGAGCATCGCCGAGACCGGCGCATATCCGCGCAAGGTGCACATGGCCTGGTCGGTCACGAGGGGGGACTGGTGGCAGCGCTACCATGTGTGGTACGCATACTCGGACGATGGGGGAGAGACATGGCGGAGAGCGGATGGCACGCCCTATGAGCTTCCCATCACGGAGCCGACGAGCGAGATGGTGTTCGAGTCGGACGTACCGGACCACGGGGTCTGGCTCAAGGACATCCAGCTGGACTCGCAGGGCAAGCCCTACATACTGTTCATTGACGGGAACACGCTCACCTACGACTGTGTCTGGCGGCTTGCGGAGTACTCAGACGGGAGATGGAACATCTACGAGGTCGCGCCCAGCCAGCATATGTACGATGGCGGGGCGCTGGTGATACTTGCGGACGATGATTTCCGCGTCTACGCGCCGACCACCCCCTCCCAGCCCTACCAGGATGGCGGCGAGATAGACGAGTGGCAGTCAATCGACGGCGGCAGGACCTGGAAGAAGACGAGGCAACTGACCTCCGGCTCCGAGTTCTGTCACAACCACGTGAAGACGGTCTTCAACCACGGGAGGGGCGACTTCCGCGTATTCTGGAACTACGGGGACGCGGTCAACCCACCTTCCAGCCGCGACGTGGCGCTGTACTTCTACGGCGAGGACCAAGCCGAGCCTCATAAGATGGCGCTCCAGTACGCGGCGATGGAGGGCCTGGGCAGGCTGCTGAAGGTCGCCCAGCCGGAGAAGATCAGCAGCGTGCTCACGGTCAAGAGCCTGAGCCTGCGCGACGTTGCCCTTGACGTCAGGGCGCGGACCGGCCCCCCTGAGAGGCAGCACCCGATGCTGTGTCTGCGAGTGACCGATGAGGGGCACTTTGACGGTGCGGGGCTCTCGCATGGGAGGGTCTCGAAGATCTGGAAGCACACAGAGAGCTTCACTTTGCTCGGAGAGGGCACACCCAAGCCTCCGGCGGCCTGGCACGAGTGGAGCTTCCGCGCCTGCGGCGACAGCCTGAGGCTGGTGGTGGACGATGACGAGTTGCTGACGGTCAGCGATGCAGGCGGCGCCGCAGGGGCGGTCGGGGCGAGGGTCTACAAGTCAACCTTCTATCTCGATGACATCAGGGCTCGCAAGTGCGCTCACCCCGAGCCGACCGCCGCTCTGCAGGCCCCCACGCGCGCCGATGACTGACCCTCGATCCGCTCACCCAGCCGGCTCTTCAGCCAGCAGTAGATGCTGTCGCCGATCTGATAGTAGCCCGTCGCGGACGGGTGAACGCCATTGCACAGACGGGGGATCTCGTCCGTGGCGTGGGCGTTGGCGGGCGCGCGGCTGATCGGGAAGCCGTAGCGTGTGTCCAGGTTCACGTGTGCGGGGATCAGGAAGAGGTTCTGTTCCTCGCCGCCGCCGTATTCAGCCATCTCGCGCTCGACTACGCGGTGCTGGTTGCGGCGGTACTGCCAGCGCGTCTGCCCACACTTGTAGTTGGCCCCGAAGGCGTCCTGCGTCGCTGCCGGCGGCACCAGCAGCAGCACGCCGATCTGCGTGTGAGCTGCCGCCGACCGGAACTCAGTTAGCAGCTGGTCGAGGTTGGCGAACATCGCATCAATGCGCTCTTCGATGGTCTCCTCGGTCGCGGAGAAGGTGTCATTGCAGCCCAGCAGGATGGTGATGAAGTCGGGCGGCTGCCCGCCGTTGTTATTGTCCAGATAGCGTTGAAAGTCCAACCTGGGCTCGCCCTCGACCTCGAAGAGGAACGGACTGCGCTGGCGGCGCTGGCGTCCCTTGATCTCTGCCCACTCGCCCTCCGCGGACCATCGGCTGGCAAAGGCATTGCAGGTCCAGCCGCCGTAGCCCTCGTGACGATTGCCGGTATCTGCGCCTGGCCCGGCCTCGCCGATGAGCCTCAGGCGCGGGTTCTCCTCCTGCCCGAACAGCTCCACCAGCCTCGCCGTGTAGCGCGAGCCTGCCGTGAGGCTGTCACCCACGCACAGGACTGTGATCTCCTCGCCCGCTCCTGCCTCCGGGTCAATGACGTGGACGGTAGCGGTGGCCTCCTCGATCAACTCGACCTCGGGCCCGAGCACGCGGACGGTCAGGGCATGGTCGCCGAGCTGCTCGGCAGTCGGGAGGCAGGTCCAGCGCTCCGTCTGCTGCACCCCCAAGTCGCAGTCAACATCGAACAACAGCCGGTCGCTGTGCGTCGCCAGGACGATGTTGTCGAAGTACACGTTCATCTCGACGCCGGGGACGGCGTACAGGTCCTTCGGCAGCACGAAGCGCAGATCCAGCGCTTCTGAGCCAACCGCCAGGTGGGCCATCAGCGCCAGCACGCCAATCAGCAGAGGTCTCGCTCGTCGCACGCGCTATCTCCTTCCCCAGCCAGGGGTAGCGACATGTTCGGGCATCGGCGTCAGCCACGAAGTGTACGCCGGCTCCTGCGAGCGCAGCAGCCGGTGCATCAGCAGATCGGCCATCTCCTGGCGCAGGCCGGCGTGGTCCGGCTCGCCCCAGAGGTTGCGAAGCTCGCCCGGGTCCTCCTCCAGGTCGTACAGCTCGCCGATGTACTCGGTGCCCCAGGTGGCGTACTTATAGCGCTCGGTGCGGATGCAGATGCCCGCCTTCTGCCTGTTGTTGTCCACGTACTCGCAGATAGCGGCGTCCGCGCCTTCGCCGCTCCCCTCCAGGATGGGCCGTAGGCTGGGCGCCTGTATCTCTGGCGGGCGCTCGACTCCGGCGTAATCGAGCACGGTCGGCGCGATGGAAAAGTTCTCGACCAGGCCGTCGAATTGATGGGGCTGGCTACCCTCCGGCAAAGCCATGATGGTGGGCATGCGGGTGACCGGCTCCCAGAAGTTGCCCTTGCCCCAGCGGCCGAAGTCGCCCAGCATCTCCCCGTGATCGCTGGTAGTGGTGATGATCGTGTTATCCGCGAAGCCCAGGTCGGCGAGTGCGTCGAAGATCCTGCCCAGCATCTCGTCAATCTGCGTCATCATCGCGTAGTAGTAGGCGATGCGCCGAAGCACCATCTGTCGCTGCTCGTCGCTCACCTCCGCTGGCGGAGTACGCCGGAAGAACTCGGGCTTGTCGCCCAGGTCGTTGAGGAAGGTCTCCGGGAAGGGCATCTCCTCGACCGGGTACATCTCCGCGAAGCGCCGCGGCGGGTCGAAGGGCCCGTGCGGGCCGCAGAAGCCCACCCACAGGAACCAGGGCGCGCGGTCATCCGCAGCCCGGCGCTGGAGGAACTCGATGGCCATCTCGGCCGCCCAGTAGTCAACGTACTCGTCCTCCTCCAGCACGTTGATCACGGTGCTTGTCTTCCTGTATTCCTCGCCCTGCCGCTGCTTGTAGATCTCCAGGTAGCCGCCGGGCCGTCGGTCTTCCAGCCACGCGGCGTAGTCTTGTCCCAGCGGCCCCGGGCCGATCTCCTGGCCGATGGGCTGGATCCAGCGGGCGCCCTTACCGCCGCACAGCTTCTGCTCGTGGTAGCCTTTGGGCCGCATCATATGTATCTTGCCGACTGCGCCGGTGCGGTAGCCGGCCGCCTGGAGCCGCTCCATGAAGGTCGTCTCCCACGGGGGCAGGGGCGGGGTCGTGTCTATGACCGACTCCATGTACTGGACTCCATGCTGGTGGCAGTAGCGGCCCGTGTGCAAGCAGGCGCGGCTGGGTATGCACACCGGGTTCTGGCAGTAGGCGCGCGTAAACAGCGTCCCGCGCTCGGCCAGCGCGTTATAGTTCGGGGTTTGCACGATGTCGTTACCGGTCGCGCCGAGCGTGTCGTACCGCTGCTGGTCGGTGGTCACCACGATGAAGTTGGGTCTGCTGGAAGGATCAGCCATCGTCCTCCACCTCGCTGGGTTCAAAGCCGTGCGGCGCGAAGGTCGAGTGGGGGCACTCCTCGGACAGCGCCAGCTTCCGGCCCGGGAGCGCCACCGAGCTGCAGCCGCAGAAGAAGTACTTCGGGTCCTGACCGAGGACCGGCGCCATCTCATCCCACATCTCGCGTGATTCCGTGCTGATGAACAGTGGCACGTCCTTGTCGTACTTGCGCGCCTCGGCGGCCAGAGTGCGGTAGACCTCGGCCCGCACCTCGTGCGGGAAGGGCCCGGTCCTGACGCCCTCCATCTCGTCGGCCGACTCGCGCGCGGCCGTCACCATCTCCGGGTCCATCAGTTCGAGGTCCAGCGTGTCGCTCATGCTCTGGAAGCTGTTCCACATGTACACGCAGAAGCCCAGCGACTCGGGCTGGCTGCGCTCGAAGATGTCCTGGATGCAGCCCGCGCAGTCCTCACGCCAGGTCTTGACGGGAATGATGGGTTTGAACTTGGGCCGAAAGGGCACACCCCATTCGGTCAGCTTCGCCATGGCGTCCACGCGCGCGGCGGCTGACGGTGCGCCGGGCTCGATCAGGCTTGCCTGGCCCTCTCCCGAGATGCTCCAGATGCCGATGAGCCGGTCGCGGCACGCGACGTTCTCCACCCAGTCGAAGTTGTCGGCGTTGGAGTGGAAGTAGCCGTAACGGTCCAGTTCGTCCAGCTTGGTCAGGTACAGCTCGAAGGCGCCGTATTCGGGTTCGAAGGCGGGGACGTCGGCTCCCCAGCTTATGAGCCGGAAGCAGCTCTGCCAGGACTCCTTGAGCACCTTGGGCTCCACCACATGCTCCATGTAGTCCTCGAGGTTGAGGCCGAGGGCTATGTAACGCCCGTGCGTGCCGCTTCCGCAGTATCGGCAACCGTGCGGGCATCCGCTCATCACTCCGAAATCCCACGTGGGCCAGCACACGTAGTCCGTTTCCCAGTCGTCCTTGCGCTTGTGGTAGGGCCGATAGTTGTCAATGTAGCCGAGGAAGTCCCAGATCATCCCCAGCGCGACCCCCTTGGGGCAGGCCTTCACCAACTCGGCGAACTGCGGCCGTTCCGGGGTGAACTTCAGGGAGGTGAAGACCAGCGGACGCATCCACGTCTCGTGCGTACCCTCTGGGACCTCCTCTGGCGGCCACTGCTCCACGACCTCCTGAGAGACCTCCGGCAGCGTCTTCGCGCTGAACGTGACCACGTCCGCCATCGGGTAGCCGATCGCGTCGAGTATGCCCTCCATGCGGGCCTGGGCGCGCGGATCGTCCGCGGCGCCCTCGAGCAGATAGACCTTCAACGGCTTGAGTGCGTACACAAGTCAGACCTCCGTGACGAGAGTTCGTTTCATAAGTCCAGTAGGGCGGGCTTCCAGCCCGCCAATGGCGTTCTCGGCGGCTATGGTACAGCTTCGAGTGCGCGAATGCGTTCGGCCAGTTGATAACCTCGCGTAGGGCGGGCTTCC
>CBFDBV010000331.1:0-5620 GCA_965603135.1 uncultured bacterium | reverse complement strand
ACATCCGGGGCGTTGAGATGCTCAAGCGCAGCGCCCAGGCCCTGTTCGCAGGCGCAGGTGAAAGCGCGCCACTGCGCGCTTTCAGCTTCCAGGCCTGTCCGCCGTAGCCTTGGCGAAGGCGGGCCCGACAAGACCCTGCGCACGTTTGCGGAGGGGCCTCAGTGGGCACAATAGGCATAGACAGGAATGCGGCGAGCGTCGTCTCCCCCGGCTGGCGAGCACTGGTGTGCGGCCGGGGGCGTCCGTTTCCAGGCGTGTGATGGCGACCGAGCAAGGGGCGCGAAGCTGGGCCTGAGTTGAGGCTTCAGGTGGGGGTTTGGCGGGCCAATCTACCTAGTGAAACGCTCGTGCGCAGGAGGGTGCGCGGCCTCTGAGCGCCGCGAGACTGACAAGCAAGGGAGCGGCGGGAGAAGAAGGACAGTGATGGTCAACGCGCTCACCGTAGACGTCGAGGAGTACTTCTGCTACGCCTATCCGGGTGTGAGCGTACCCCGCGATCAGTGGGAGAGCCTGGAGAGCCGGGTGGTGCCGCAGACGCTGGAGACGCTCGACATTCTCGAAGACCACGACATCCGGGCGACCTTCTTCATCCTGGGCTGGATCGCCGAGCGCGAGCCGTTCATCGTCAAGGAGATTCGTGATCGCGGCCACGAGGTAGGCAGCCACGGCTACGGCCACGAGCTGGTCTACCGGCAGACGCGTGAGCAGTTTCGCGATGACGTGCAACGTTCCATAGACGTCATCGTTGACGTCACCGGTGAGGCGCCCCTGGGCTACCGAGCGCCGTCGTTCTCCATCGTCAAGGACACGCTCTGGGCGCTCGATATCGTGGCCGAACTTGGCTTTGAGTACGACGCCAGCATCTACCCCATCAGGCACCGGCACTACGGCCTGCCGGGCGCCCGGCCCGAGCCACATCGGTTGGACAACGGTTTCTGGGAGTTCCCGGCCTCCACCCTTGCTCTCAACGGCGTGCAGTTGCCCTTTGGCGGGGGTGGCTACTTGCGTTTGTATCCGTTCGCGGTGACCCGCTGGGCGGCGCGCCGCATCAACGCGGCGGGCAGGCCGGTGGTCATCTACGTGCATCCCTGGGAGCTCGACCCGCGTCCACCGGCGATGCGCTTGGGCCTGCTTCGTCGCTTCCAGCACACGGTGAATCTGCACAAGACCCGCCCGCGGCTGCTGCATCTGTGCGGCGAGTTCGACTTCGCGCCGATGAGTGAGGTGCTCGCGGGACTGAAGGCCGAGAAGAAGCGGCAAGTGTCGGTCGCGGGCGCCTGACGGCCACCGCCGAATCAAAGACGCCAGCTTCTGCTGGCGTCTTCTCGCGTCTTGGGCGAGGCTCGTGGGACGCCTCAGAAGATGTACACCGGCATACCCACGTTCACCAGGCCGTAGAGTATCTTCGCGTCAGCCTCGTGTTGGCGGATGCAGCCGTGGGAGGCAGGCCGACCGAGCCGGTGGTAGAAGTTGGGCGTGGTGGCGTGGATGCCGTGGCTGCCCGACGAGGTGACCGCCATCCAGTAGCGCATAACGCAGTTGTACAGCCGGCTGCGCGTCTGGACCGTCTTGTAGAACACCTGCCCCGTGCGGCCTCTGCGCCGATCGTAGCTGCCGGGCTTCATCTTCGGCGTGGTGTAGCCGGGCATCGCGGTGGAGACGATGTGCATCCGCCGGACCTTACCGTCCTCGTAGTAGTACAGCCGCTGGCGCTCCTTGATGATGGCGATGCACGTGTCGGGTAAGCCCGCGAGTTGCCGGGGACGGTAGAAGAGCCCGATGTCGTCGGTGCCGAGGCGTCCGCCCTGTGCATCGTAGCCGGCGATGCGCAGCCTCAGGCGGTGAGTGTCCATCCACGGGACCCGCCACGTACGCTCCCCCGTGTTAGGAAGCAGGCTCTCGCCTATCACCTTGCCGACCGATCCGCGCGACTTGCCCGCCAGCTTGCATTTCTCGTACTCGTAGTAGAGCCGCACCTGCTTGATCGGCCCCCCGGAGCGCCAGCGTATCTTCACCTCGCTCTCCTCGAGCAGCTCAGTCTCAGCGACGGGAGCCTCCAACCAGATGTAGAACGGCTCCGACAACTGAGGTTGAGGCTGGGGCGGGCCTTCCAGAGGATAGGGCTGGAAAGGGTCTGCGGAGGCGTGCCCGCCCGCGCGCGGGACCGTTGCGCCAGGCGTCGGCAGCGCTTGACCCCGCAGCGCTGGGCCGAACGCCGCCGCACCCAGCCCGGCGAGCAAGACCAGCAACGTCGCACCCAGCACGTAGCGGACTCTCATAGTCTTCTCCCCGCAATCATTCCCGCCTGCGCCGCGCGGGAAACGTCGTCCCGCCTGACCGGAGGTGCGGTAACCTGGCACGAATGCTGCTCGGTGTGAAGGCACCTTGGCTTGAATCGGGAAATGCCTGCGAGCAATCTGCGTAGCTCAGGCGGAGAGTTTCGTCGCGCGGCCTGCAAAGCCTCCAACGGCCGCTCCGACTGGCGTGAAGAGCCGGCGAGAGAGATCGCTGACTGACGCATCTCGAGCAACCCGGAGCCGCCTGAGGGCTTGCGCCTCCCACCTCCGCCTGCGCCCTCAGGACCGACCGTCTGGCAAGACCGCAAACGGGGTGATATTTGTGATGCAACTCGAACAGATGATGGTAGAGAACCGTGAGATGCTGCGTGGGGAGACCCAGTGGTTGGAGGTGCTTATCTATCCGGCGGCGGCGCGCGTGTTGGAGATGAGATCGAAGACGTCAGGACGCCACGCGCTCGGCTGGCGGCCGATGAACGTGGGCAATCCAGCGGGCCTCGGTGGGTGGGGGCCGGTCGGGGAGCTGGCGTCGCTGGGCTGGCAGCTCGAAGAGACCGAGGAGGAGTGCCTGCTCTTCGTGCTCGAGCAGGAGGATGGCTTGCGCGCCGAGGCGGCGTTCGCCCTCGACCGGCCCGGGCCGCTGCTGGACCTCGCCATCGTGCGGCCACCGGAAACGGGCGAGCTGCCGCACCTGCGCATCGAGGCGGAGACGGTGCCCGGCTGGGGTGGCGAGCTGCCGCGCGAGACCACGGGCATCATCCACGGCCGCCACGTCATCCGCTGCGGGTCCAACGAGCGCGACGCGCAGTTTCAGACCCCGGTGCCGCTGGACGACCGCCTGTATATGCCGCTGCCCAACGAGCCGAAGGCGGATGTCGTCGAGCACTGGGCGGAACCGTTCGAGACCTGGCAAGTCGGCCCGCGCGATGGCGGGTGGGCGACCATCACCGACTGGCGCCTGCCGCAGACGGTTCTGGGCGCATCGGAGGGGCGCGTCGGGGCCTTCCTCCGGCACATCAGCGGGATCATCTACGCCGAGCAACAGGGGCCGGTGCTTCAGATGAGGCTGGCGGTCTTCGATGACCTGCGGCGCATCGAGGCCGTCTACGAAGACCTGGTGGTGGCCATCGAGGACCCGCCGCGCGAGGCCGGAGAGGCCGTGGACCTCGCGCCGGTGACGCTCGTCAACCTCGTCGCTGAACCGGCGGAGCACACGATGGACGGGGACGAGATCGTGCTGATGCCCGGGGAGCGCTGGTCGGTCGCAAAGGAGCTCTTCTGGTGCGAGTGGTACGGGGGGCAAGCCGGGGACGTGCGGCCCCAGGTGGACGGTGGGCTGCCGCTCATACGCGGGCGACGGCAGGTGAGCGAGATCGAGGAACTGCGCGAGCGCAGCCGACAGGTGGCCGCCGAGGCCGACGGCCTTGAGCCGGGGCGGCGGGCGGTCGTGCTCGGCACGCTGAGGCGCATCCAGCGCGACCTCGAGGACAAAGAGGGCGAGGCGTTACCCGATGCGCGGCGGCTGGTCGCGGAGATGCAGGCGATGGTCGCCGATGAGCGCACCTGGCGGCCGTACTTCTCCCCCGATGACATTGAGGCCATGCGGGCCTACGCCGCGAAGCACCTGGACCTTCGCGCCGAGCTTGAGCAGCTCAGGTCTGAACTCGATGACGGCTATGCCATCCCCTTCCCCTGCCATCGCGAGTACGATGTGCCCAAGCGCCAGGGCCACGCGGCGAACGAGGCGCTGGCCGGCGCGCTGGTGTGTGCGGCCAGCGGCGACCAGGAGCTGGCCGAGCTGACAGCGCGCCGCATCGAGGCCTTCGTTGAGTGTTGGGAGCAGTTCGGCGCGATCCGCTGGGAGACGATACACAACTCGGTGATGATCACGCCGCTCATCATCGCCACCGACTTGCTGCTCTCGCTGGGTACGCTCGACGCGGAGCGAGCGGGACGCTTCTATGTGTGCTTCCTGGACCTGGCCGAGGTCATCCACGATCATCAGACAGGCGGGCGCGGCTCTCGCTCGATGTCGAACTGGAAGGCGATGGAGTACGCGTCGCTGGCGACCCTCGGCGCTCTTCACCCGTATCATCCGCGCGCGCAGACCTGGCTGGCCGAAGGGCGCGAGACCTACTGGAAGCTGCTGGTGATGGGCTGCTTCACCGACGGCGCGTTCTGGGAGCAGAGTCTGGGCTACCATCAGGTTACGCTGCGGTGGATCTACCTTATCGCGGAGGGCCTGCTGCGCGCCGGGGAGGACCTCTTCACCACCAAGCAGGCGGGACGGAACCTCTCTGAGATGGTGGCGTGGGCGTCGCGGCTCGCCCTGGCGCCCGGGCACGGCCCGCGCTTTCACGATTCGGCCAGCAACCTGCACCTGCCCGCCCTGATGAACGCGGCGAAGCGCTGTCAGAGCGAGAGCGCGGCGGCGCTGGTGCGCGCAGCCGGATGGGAGCCCTCGGCGGATGATCTGTTCGTGCCCATCGAGCCGCCCGCGAAGGAGGCGGCGCGGCCTACCAGCTTCGTGACTGAGCCGTCGGGCAAAGCGGTGCTACGCGATCGTTCGACGGACAGTCACCTGGCGCTGAACTTTGGCCCCCATCCGGGCGGGCACTCGCACTGGAACCGGCTCAGCTTCGAGCTCTGGTCGGGCGGGCGCACGCTGGTTCCGGACTCAGGGACCTACCGCTATGAGGAGCGCCTGCACCTGGACTGGTTCAAGCACACCATCTCGCACAACACGGTCACGCTCGGGGATGAGCTTCAGAGCGAGCGCGAGGGCCGCCTGATCAGCTTCGAGTCGGATGAGGACGCCGGGACGGCGTGCGTTGAGGTCGAGGCGCAGACCTACCCGGGCATCACCCACCGGCGGCGCATTGAGATGAGGCCGGGCGAGTTACTGTTCACCGACTGGTTCGACGGCGCGCCGGGCCGAGACATCCTCTGGCGGATGAACAGCTTCGAGCAGCCGCGGATGCTTGATGCCGAAGACCTGGGCGACGCCGTGGGTGGCCTGGCCTTCGAGTGCGGCGGCCGGCGTCTGACTGCGCTCTGGTACACGGAGGGGCTTCAGGCCGAGGTCGCGGAGGTGCCGCTGATGGGGGAGGAGATCGTCACAGTTCACGATGAGGATCACATCATGGGCCATCAACTGCGCCTGCGGCGCGCCGCTGCGGACACGGGCGAGCAGTTCCGAGTTCTGCTGCGCATCGAGGAGGTCTGAGCGGGGCGTGCCTAGCCGTCAGCCGCTCACTTCTCCGCGGCCATCTCTTCGCGCGCCTGGTCAATGATCTCGCGGAACTTGCGCGCGGTGTCGGTCA
>CBFDBV010000330.1:0-5656 GCA_965603135.1 uncultured bacterium | reverse complement strand
TGGGATGAGGTCCTCAAGCTGGCGCAGGTCATCGGCATCAAGTGGGCGCGCGACTGGTCGCTCAAGTGGACGCACGTGGAGCCGGAGCAGGGCCGCTTCGAGTTCGCGGAGACCGACTATCAGATCAACCGCCCGCTGAAGCTGGGGATGAACGTGCTGTGCATGTTCCCCTTCCCCTCGGCCGAGTGGTCCTCGACTGCGCCGGAAGAGGTGCCCGAAGAGATCACCACCCGGGCCAGGTTCCGCATCCGCACCGCCTACGCGCCGAAGGACCCCGCCGAGCTTGAGGACTACGTCTACGAGTGCGTGATGCGTTACAAGGACCGCATCAAGGTCTGGGAGGTCTTCAACGAATCGATCTTCACGTCGTACTCGCTGCCGAAGAAGGCTGGCTACACGGCGACGGACTACATCCCGCTGCTCCAGGCGGTCTATCGCGGCTGCAAGCGCGCCGATCCCGACTGCCTGGTCATGGGCGGATACAGCGTGCCCCCGCGCAGCTTCGATGAGTTGCACCAGCCCTTCATAGAGGCCGGCGGCCTCGAGTTCTGCGACCTCTACTCGCTGCACATCTACCCGGGCGGCGAGCCGGAGTTCATCGCCGAGGAGCTTGACCGCATCACCGACCTGATGGCCGAGCACGGTGGGCAGAAGCGCTCGTGGATGACCGAGTACGCTTACTACGCCGACGACGATCCCGACCCCGTCTCGCGTCGCTGGCCCGCCCTCCAGGAGTCCGAGCTGATACAGGCGCAGTGGAACACGCGCATGTGCGTCATCCAGCTCGCGCACGGCGTGGACAAGGTCTTCTATCACATCTGGCACACGCGCGCGAACCGCGACATCGCCGCCCGCATCTTCTTCGAGTACGGCGGCGCTCCCCGCAAGATCGCCGCTACCCAGGCCGCGATGGCGTACTTCCTGGGGCCGTCGCCCGAGTTCGTCCGCGCGGTTGATCTCGGCGAGGACACAAGCTGCTACCTCTTCCGCAACGAGGCCGGCTTGGACGATGGCAAGCCCGTGGTGGTAGCCGTCGCCTGGCACCACTATGCCGAGGATGCCATCGCTGTCCCCGAGGGCGTCGAGGCTCTCGACATCGTTGGCGCACCCGTCGGTAGGGGGCAGCTCAAGCTCTCGGCGTCGCCGGTCTATCTGGTTACCGACTCACTCTCGCCCGACCAGCTTGCACAGGCCATCGCGAGGTGAAGGATTGAGCATCGGCGGGCCGCAGCTCTCGCTTGAGGGCAGGAACGAGGCGACGGAGAACTACCTGCGCGCCGTGCAGTCCCAGGGGCCGGCGCGGATCCCCTGCAACGTCAGCTTGATGCCCGCCACCTGGCAGAGGTACCGTGAGGACCTGGAGCAGATCGTGCTGGAGCACCCGCGCCTCTTCCCCGGGTACGAGAAAGGCAGCCGGGATTTCGATGACCTGGGTGGCCCCACGTACAGTCAGACGAGCTTGGAGGACGTCTGGGGCTGCCGCTGGGAGAATCTCGCGCCCGGGCTGGTCGGCCAGCCGGTGACGTGTCCGTTGGAGGACTGGGACGCGCTCGATGGCTACGAGATGCCCGACTTGATGAGGACCGATGACTTCGGGAACGCGCGCGACTGGGATGCCATCGCCCGCGGCCTGGACCACGCCGAGGAGAACGGGAACCTGCGGCGCGGCGGCGGCCTGAATCACGGCTTTATGTGGATGAGGCTCTACTACCTGCGCGGCTTCGAGAACCTGATGGTGGACATCGCCAGCGCCGACCCGCGCGTGGATCGGCTCATCGCGATGGTGCTCGAGGCCAACCAGCGCGTGACAGACAGGTATCTGGAGCTAGGCGTGGAGCTGATGAGCTTCGGCGACGACCTGGGCCATCAGACAAGCCTGCCCATCAGCCCCGAGCACTGGCGCAAGTACCTGGGGCCCTGCTACGCGCAGATGTACGGGGCCTGCCGCGACGCCGGCGCGCACGTGTATATGCACTCGGACGGGCACATGATCCCGATCATCAGCGATCTCATCGAGCACGGGGTCACGATCATCAACCCGCAGATCCGCGCCAACGGCCTCGACAACCTGGTGCGCGAGTGCAAGGGTAAGGTGTGCGTGAACCTGGACCTGGACCGCCAGCTCTTCCCGTTTGCGGCGCCGGCGGAGATTGACGCACACATACGCGAGGCGATCGAGGCGCTCGGCTCGGACGAGGGCGGCCTGATGCTCAGCGCTGAGTGCGAGCCGGACGTGCCGCTGGACAACATCCGCGCCATCTGCGAGGCCTTCGAGCGCTACGGCTTCTGATTGCGCCGGCAGCAAGACGCCGCCGGTCGTGAGTCGCACATCGGTCAAAACTCTTGAAAGATGAGGTATCATCATGAATGGCAAGACCACGATAGGCTGGGCGAGTCGCGACATCACACCGGACCGCCCGGTGTCCTTGCGCGGGCAGTTCAATCTGCGGATCGCCACGCGAGTGAACGACCCTCTCACCCTGACGGCGCTGGCCATTGAGAGCGCCGGCGAACAGGCGATCATCGTGTCCATTGACAGTGTTGCGGTGGACCAGCCGATCTTGGAGGCCAGCCGCGAAGCCCTGCGCGAGCGCCTGCCGGAGTTCGACCCGCGCAAGCTGATCGCCAGCGCGACCCACACGCACACCGGTCCCTTCAACTCCTGCGGCGTCGGCCTGCAGAATGATAAAGACTACATGGACGACATCCTGGCGCAGTACCCCGACTACATGAGTACGGCGGAGTACAGCGCCCTGTTGATTGATGCCCTGGTCTCGGCCGCCTGCGAAGCGTGGGAGAAGCGTGGGGCGGGTTATCTGGGTTGGGGGTACTCATACGCGGTCGTCGGCGAGAACCGACGGGTGCGCTACTTCGATGATCGGGCGGTGATGTACGGCAAGACCAACGAGCCGGATTTCTCGCATATCGAGGGGCACGTGGACCACGGTGTGCATCTGCTCTTCACCTGCGATCCGGAGCAGAACCTCACCGGCGTGGTCGTCAACGTTGCCAGCCCCTCGCAGGCCACCGAAAGCGGGCAGGACTTCATCTCGGCCGATTACTGGCACGAGACCCGTGAGGAGATACGCAGACGGTATGGCAGCGATCTTTTCATCCTGCCGCAGTGCTCGGCCGCGGGCGATCAGACCCCCCATCGCCTCATCAACACCCGCGCCGAGGACCGCATGCTCATGCTCAAGTACGGTGAGGAGCGCAACCGCAGGTCCAACACCGGCCTGCGCCTCGACATCGCCCGCCGCATCGCCGACGCAGTGGGCGACGCGGAGCCCCCGGTCCGCAAGGACCTCCGCGACACCGTTGTGTTCAAGCATGAGTGCCTCACTCTGGACCTGCCGCACTGGGATGTGACCGAGGAGGAGCATGTCGCTTTGCAGGAACAGATGGCAGACATGCGCAAGCAGCTCGAGAAAGTCGGGGACAGCAACCGCCTGGATGCCACGTACACCTCGCTGCGCTCTCGCATCGCCTGGTGCCAGCGGGCTGCGGACCGCTACGAGAACCCGCTTGGGAGCATCCCGGTCGAGGTGCATGTCCTGCGGCTCGGAGATACCGCGATGGTAACCGTGCCCTTCGAGTACTACCTGGATTTCGGAGATCGCATCAAAGGACGCTCCGCGGCGGTTCAGACCTTCGTGGTGCAGTTGGCTGGTGGCGGGACATACCTGGCGACCGAACGGGCAGCCAGCGGGCTGAGCTACGGCGCGGTCCCTGCGAGTTGCCGGGTGTCGCCCGAGGGCGGGCAGGTCATCGTGGACGAAGCCATCGCCATCATCAGTCGCATGTTCGAGGACGAATAGCGGAGGAGAACCCGCTCGGGCGGACCGCACGAACCGCGCTCCGGCTCTGCCCGAGCGCACGGAGACCGGCCCGGTCGTTCAGGAGAGGCCGGACCATGCGCCTTCGCCAAGGCTACGGCGCACAGGTCGTCCGGCCTGCCGTTGTCGTTCACGTCAGGAGGAGCCCACATGCGCAACCTTGCATCGCGTCTCATCGCGACCGGCGTCTGGGTGCTGCTGTGTGTCGCCGCCCACGCCGCCGATCTGACCACCGGGCCGCTGACCGTCACGGTCGCGGACGACGGCTCGATCACGGCCGCATCGTGCGTGGCGGTTGACCTGCTGGCGGCGGATGCCGTCGCCGCGTCGGGCTTCACTGTCCGCGATCACCCGATGGGGGAGGAGTTCGTGCCGCTACGAACGATGGTACGTGCCGAAGCCGAGGGCCGGATCATCCTGCGCTCGGCGGGGGTGCAGGCCGAGGTTGAGGTTGCTTTCGAGCCCGGGGAGGGCTTCATGGAGATCAGTGGCGTGCTGCGCAGCAGCGCGCCGTCGCCCCGATGCCTGACCGTGCGCTTTGCCCTGCCGGTGGACCTGGCGGGCTGGACCTGGCATCGTGATCTGAGCCGGGTGTTGACGATCAATGCCTCAGCGACCTTCAGCAACGCCGTCCCATCCCGCTGGGGCACAGGCCTGATGGACCTCTGGCCGCTGGCGGCGGTCAGCAGCGAAGCCGCCACCTTGTGCATCGCGACGCGAATGGACGAGCCGAGGCTCTTCCGCACCCAGTACCTCGGCGACCAAGGCCTGCTCGCCATCTCCTTCGACTTCGGCCTCTCCGAGCACTCCGAGAGGTTCTCGCACGAGGCGCCCTTCCGCTTCTTCATCTACGCCCTCGACCGCCCGACCGGCATCCGCGGCGCGCTGGCCCGCTACTGGGAGCTGTTCCCGGAGCTTTTCGTGGAGCGCACCGACAGCATCGGCGGCTGGTTCGCGTGGGGTGACATCGCGCGGCAGCCGGCGCCGCTGTCCGACTTCGGCCTGATGTTCCACGAGCAGCCCGAGTCTGAGGATGGCCTGGCCCATGACACCGAGCTTGGCCTGCTGCCGATGCCGTACATCGAGCCGAGCATGTATCAGCTTCACTTCGGCGACCAGGAGGACAAGCCGACGCGCGAGGAGATCCTCGAGCGCCTTGAAGCCTACGCGGACCCGGCCACGACCGGGCGCATCTGGTCCGACAAGCCCTGCAACACCCCGGAGCGCGAGGAGCTGAAGCGCCGCCTCTGCGAGGCCGTGCTGAAGTCCGGCGTCAGGGACGCGGCGGGCGAGCCGGTCATCAGCCGCGTGGGGCAGTACAACTGGGTGGCGGGCAGCAAGTGGGCGGCGCAGCTTGGGTGCGTGCTCGACCCTGACATCCCCGGCGGCCGCGGCGAGTACCTGCTGGCTCACGCCCGCAAGAACGTGTTGGACCAGCCGCGTATGAGGGGCGCCTACCTCGACTCCTACCAGGCGCACATGGGCTCGGTCAGCTTTGCGCCGACGCACCTCGCTGCCGCCAACATCCCGCCCATCTTCGCCGGCGATCCGCCCCAGCCTTGCGTCACTGTCGCGTTCGGGGGCATCGAGTACGTCGAGGCCTTGCGTGAACTCATCGGCGAAGAGCGCATCATGCTCCCGAATCTGTACAGCTTCCGCTACCCGATGCCCTTCCATCAGTTCGACGTGCTGGGCAAGGAGCACTGGGTCGCGCCGACCGGCTGGCTGATGCAGAGCTTCCGCGCGCTCGGCAGGCACAAGGTCGTCACTCAACTGCCGGCCTATGAGGATGCTGCGACCGACTTCCTGCGGCAACTGCT
>CBFDBV010000329.1:0-5666 GCA_965603135.1 uncultured bacterium | reverse complement strand
ACGTAGCTGTTCATGACGCGCTGGCGGGCCTTCCAGAAGGTCTTCAGCGGCGTCAGATCAGTGGCAGGGGGAATGTCCGGCGCCGTCTCCTTCTCAAAGACTCCGGGCACTATCTGGGCGAACTCACTGGCGATCGTCACCCAGCCCTCTTCGGCCACCAGACGCGCGGCCAGCACCCCACAGGCCACGATGGCCACCAGCGCTGTCGTAACTGCCACCCAGAGCACGATGCGGTCCGAACTAGGTCTGTTCACCTATCTGTCCTCCTAGACGGCGGGTTATGGGGAATAGGGAATAGGGAACAGGGGCACCGCACCGCCAACTGGCCTGCCCGGCTCTGCCGTTAGTCGTCGTCGTTCCCGATTGCCGATTCCCGCTTCCCTCCTCCGCCGTTAGTCGTTGTCGTTCCCGATTGCCGATTGCCGATTGCCCATTGCCCATAACCCGCCGTTCTCACAGACTGAGCGGGTTCACTGCCGTGCCGTTCCTCAGTACGGCCCAGTCCAGATGATTGCCGGTCGAGACTCCCGTGCTGCCTACGCGCGCGATGGTCTGACCGCGGGTAACGATGTCTCCCTTGCTGACCAGGAGCCGCGAGCAGTGGCCGTACCTGGTGGACCAACCGCTGCCGTGGTCAATGATGATGCAGTTGCCGTAGGCTCCCCACCAGCCGCTGTGTATGACCAGCCCCTTGTCGGCCGCCTTGATGCGGGTGCCATACGGAGCCGCGATGTCAATGGCATCGTGGAAGCGCCTGGTGTGCCAGACGGGATGGATGCGCCAGCCGAATGGGCTGCTGATGCGGCCCTGGACCGGCGTGAGGAAGTGCCCGCTCCACTTGCCGGTGTACCTGGCTCCGCCGCGGCCGCTCTGGACCGAGCGGATGAGCGCCTGCATATCCGTGGCAGCTTCGCGCAGGGCCGCGTACTCGGCCTCGGCGGCCTTGCGGTCCCGGTTCGCCTTGAGCACCAGCTCGCGGGACTCGCGCGTGCGCGCCTCCACCAGGGCCGTCTCCTGCGCGATCTTTCGTTGGAGTTGGGTGGCCTCCCGCTCCTTGGTCTCCAGGGTGGCCCTGTGCTCGGCAAGCTCGTCTCTGGCGGCCACCAGCTCGGCGAGCAGCCCCTGATCCTGCCGGGCGACCAGGCGCGTGAACTCCGTGCGGTTCGCGAAATCCTCGAAGTCCGTGGCGTTCAGCACGACCTCCAGGTAGGAGGGCGTCCCGACCTCGTACATCGCCAGCAGCCGCTCGGACATCGCCTCGGAGTGACCATCCAGCCTGGCCAGCGTCCTGTCCTGCTCGGCCTTGACCTTGCGCAACACCGCGCGGATCTCGTTCAGCTTGCGCTTGGCGGCCGTCCGCCGCGCGCGGGCCTCCTCCAGCTCCTTCTGCACCTTGCTGAGGCGGTAGCGGGCCGTGGCCTGTTCGGCCTTGATGTTCTTGAGCTTCTGCTCGACCTGCTCGCGCCGCCCCAGCACCTGGCGCAGGCGCGCGCGTATCCGCCTCAGGCTCTGGGCCTCAGCATCCTGGCCCGCCTGGCCGCAGACCAGGAGGCCGAGAGCGATCAGACAGATGAATCGGGCCAGGAAGCCCGACCTACTCGTGCGCATCACCCGATCACCTTTCCCAGCTACACCGCCCGCAGGTATCCCCGCACGCCGACCCAACTGCCGGCAACGCCGAAGACCGTGCCGCAGGCTACCGTCGCCACGCCGAACAGCACCAGCGGCCTGGCGCCGAAGACCAGCCCGATGAAGGCGAGATTCTCGCCCACGTAGCCCTGCACATACGTATACGAGGCGAGCAGCAGAATGCTCGCCAGCACTCCGCCCACTACGCCGTGAAAGACCCCCTCTAGAATGAAGGGGAGCCTGATGAACCAGTTGGTGGCGCCGACGAGCTGCATTATGCGGATCTCGCGGCGGCGCGCATAGATGGTGAGCCGGATCGTCGTGCTCACCAGCAGCAAGGTCGCGAGCCCCATCACCGCCGCCATCACCAGCCCCGAGACCTTGATGCCATGCGCCAGGGTCAGCAGCTTGTCGGTTATCTGCTTGCGATAGCGGACCTTCTTGACCCCGTCGAGCTTCCCCGCGGCGGTCGCCACCGCCGGGATGTCCTGAGGGTCCTTGACGCGGATGGCAATCGCGTTGGGCAGCGGGTTCTCATAGGGCGATTCCTCTTCGAGGCCTTTCAGCAACTCGATACTGAAGCCGAACCTGGCGCAGGTGTCCTTGAGTGCCTGCTCCTTGGGCACGAACTGCGTCTGATCCACGCGCTGATCGGCGAGCAGTTGGGTCTCGACCTTGCCGGCATCCGCGTCATCCAGCAGGTCCACGGTGATGATGGCCTTGCGAGCCTCGATTTCGGCCATGTGGTGCAGGTTGATGGTCGCCAGGAAGAACGCGCCCAGGATGGTGAGCGCGACCGTCATATTGGTGCTGGCCGCCAGGCTCACGAGCCCGTTGCGGCGGATCGCCTGCCACGCTTGCTGGAGGAGGAACTCGAGCATGCTAAGGTTCGTCGTAGCCACCCCCCTCGCGGTCGTCGCGCACCATCGTGCCCCCCACCAGGCTGACTACGCGCTTGCGGAGGCCGTCCACAATGTACCGGTCGTGGGTGGCCACCGCCACCGTCGTGCCCCGCTCCGAGATGCTGGAGAGGAGCTGCACGATCTCCCAGGAGATGTCGGGGTCGAGGTTGCCGGTGGGCTCGTCCGCGAGCAGGATGGCGGGCGAGTTCACCAGGGCGCGCGCAATGCACACGCGCTGCTGCTCGCCGCCCGACAGCTCGTGCGGGAGCGACTGCTCCTTGTCAATCAGCCCCACCAGCTCCAGGCTGAGCGGGACCTTGCGGTACTTCTCCTTGCGCGAGGCCCCCACCACGTCCAGCGCGAAGGCGATATTCTCCCAGACGTTCTTGTCGGGCAAGAGCCGAAAGTCCTGAAAGACCACTCCGACCTTGCGCCTGAGTTGGGGGACCCGACTGCGGGGCAAGCTCGCCACGTCCTGACCGGCTATCAACACCCGGCCCTCGGTGGGCACCAGCTCGCGGTAGATCAGTTGCAGCAAGGTGGTCTTGCCGCTGCCGGAGGCGCCGACTATGAAGGCGAACTCGCCGCGATCAATATGAAGGTCAATACCTGCGAGGGCTCGTGTGCCGTCCGGGTAGACGACACCGACCCCCTGCATATCTATCATTGTGCCGCAAACCCCGTAGCCTGCTGCGATGTTGGGTGCGAAGGTTCCCTACCCCACCCTCAGGCGCACAGTATACCAAAAACGGCGCGCACTGACAATACTGGCGAGGCCGGATGCTGGAGCCGTTTGCCGTTCGTCGTTTCCAGCATCCAGCTTCTAGCCTCCAGCCTCTGCCTTTCAGCCTTGACAAGGACGGGCGCAGTCGTGTAATGTGCATATACGGGATACCCAACTTCCCGTGCAACTGCGGGCGGCCCAAGAGGGACCATCCCCCTTGGGCCTTTTTGTGTGCGTAAGGAGGCGCTACCATGGCAACAACCGTGATTGTGGGCGCGCAGTGGGGCGATGAAGGCAAGGGCAAGATCACAGACATCCTCGCCGAGGACGCGTGTGCCGTCGTCAGGTTCCAGGGGGGGAGCAACGCCGGACATACCGTCGTCGTCGGCGACGAGGAGTTCAAGCTCCACCTGATCCCCTCGGGCATTCTGCGCGAGGAGACCCTGTGCGTGATGGCCTCCGGGACGATCATTGACCCGGTGTGCCTGGCGGACGAGATACGGGGCCTCCAGGAGCGCGGTGTGAGCTGCCAGAACCTGCGGGTGAGCGGCAATGCGCACGTGGTAATGCCCTACCACCGCCTGTTGGACGGGCTGGCCGAGGAGGCTCGCGGCCGCGGCAGCATAGGCACCACGCGCCGCGGCATCGGCCCCACCTATACCGACAAGACCGCCCGGATGCCGCGCTCCATTCGTATGTGCGACCTGCTGGACGAGGCCACGCTGCGCGCGCGTCTCGGCGAGCAGCTCACCCACAAGAACGTGATTCTGCAACATCTCTACGACCACGAGCCGCTCGATGCTGAGCAGGTGCTCGGCGAGATCGCGGACGCGCTGCCGGTGGTCACGCCGTTCATCGCCGATGCGCGCAAGATCGTTCGCGACTGCCTGGACCGGGGCGAGAATCTGTTGCTGGAGGGCGCGCAGGGGACCTTTCTCGACCTGGACTACGGCACATACCCGTTCGTGACCTCCTCGCACCCGGTGGCCGGAGCGGCCTGCCTGGGGACCGGCGTCGGGCCGACTGACATTGACGAGGTCATTGCCGTGCAGAAAGCCTACACGACGCGGGTGGGCCAAGGCGCCTTTCCCACGGAGCTGGAGGACGCTGTGGGCGAGGCTATGCGCGAGCGCGGGGTTGAGTACGGGACGACTACCGGCCGGCCGCGGCGCTGTGGCTGGCTGGACGGCGTCGCTCTGCGCACCGCGGTCGAGCTTAACGGGGCCACGAGCCTCGCGGTTACCAAGCTGGACGTGCTCGACGAGTTGGAGACCGTGCGAGTGGCGGTCGCCTACGAGGTCGGAGGCGAGAGGCTGGAGCGTATGCCCGAGAACCTGGATCTCCTGGGCGAGGCTGTGCCGGTCTATGAGGAGTTGCCGGGCTGGCAGGAGCCGGTAGGCGGCGCCCGGTCGCCCGAGGACCTGCCTGCCGGCGCGCGGGACTACGTGGAGCGCATGTCCGAGCTTGGTGGCGCGCCGATCTGGGGCGTCTCGGTCGGCCCTCCGCGCGACGAGCTTGTCAGATTCGGGAACGGCGGGCAATAGGCAGTAACGGCGGGCAATGGGGAATGGGCGATGGGCAATGGGGCCACCGCACCGCCTGTGACGGCCAGCAATGGGTAACGCGCAACGTCTCCCCCTTAGTCGCACCTCGGCGTGGGGATTCGTGGGCCGGATACTTCGTGCGGCCCTGCTTATCGCCCGTAGCCTTGGCGAAGGGGGAACGGACCGCCCTCCGCATTCGGCCTCTCCATTCACGGCACCGGGACCCAGTTGCCGACAATCCTGACACGCAGCCGCAGGACCGGAAGTTGACAGTCGCCGGGCCCGTACGTTAGTATACTCGATGCCGAGCCGTTAGCTCAGTTGGTAGAGCATCGGACTTTTAATCCGAGGGCCGCAGGTTCGATCCCTGCACGGCTCACCAGCGGTGGCCCCATAGTCTAGGGGTTAGGACTCCGCTCTTTCAAGGCGGCGGCACGGGTTCGATTCCCGTTGGGGCCACCAAGCTGCGGAGGCTGGATGCTGGAGGCTGGAAACGACAAACGACGTACGACAAGGGCCCGAGTCACAAGACACAAAGCTGGCCGGTCGGCGAGTGGTACTCCAGCTTCGAGTCGCCAGCCTCCAGCATCTGCCGTACGGGCGGATAGCTCAGTTGGCCAGAGCGCCTGCCTTACAAGCAGGAGGGCGCAGGTTCAAGTCCTGCTCCGCCCACCAAACGGCGGAGGCTGGAAACGACGTACGACAAGGACTCGATGCATGAGACACAGAGCCGGGCGGTCGGCGAGTGGTACTCCAGCTTCGAGCCTCCAGCCTCCAGCATCCGCCGTACGGCGAGGTAGCTCAGGTGGTAGAGCAACGGACTGAAAATCCGTGTGCCGTCGGTTCGACTCCGACCCTCGCCACCAA
>CBFDBV010000328.1:0-5670 GCA_965603135.1 uncultured bacterium | reverse complement strand
CGTCGGCGCTTCCTGGACACCGCCTTCTGGGCGCCGTTCGTGGTGACCGGCCCCGACGGCTCCGCCCAGGTCGAGTTCGAGATGCCTGACAACCTCACCACCTGGCGCGCCACCGCCCGCGGCCTGACCAGCGACACCGCTGCCGGTGACGCGACGCAGGAGGTCACGGTGACGATGCCGCTGCTGGTTCGCCTGGCCCTGCCCCGCTTCTACGTCGCCGAGGACGAGGGCACGGCGGCGGCCATCGTGCACAACTACACCGGGGAGGAGAAGACGGTCAAGGTGGCCCTCACCGCCAAGGGGATGGAGGTCCAGGGCGACCCGGAGCAGACCATCAAGCTCGCCCCTGATGGCATCAAGCGCCTCACCTGGAAGGTGACCGCCGTCGGCCCGGACGAGGGCGTCTTCCTGGTATCTGCGGACGGCGGCCCGGGCGCGCAAGATGCGATGGAGGCCCGCCTTCCGGTGCTCCCCAGCGGCGTGAAGAACGTGGCCGCCTATGCCGGCTCCACCGACGGCAACGTGGAGCAGTCCATCCCGCTGTCCGAGGACGCCCTCGCGGGCACCGCCGAGCTGACCATCACGCTCTCGCCCTCCCTGGCCGGCCCGATCTTCGAGGCGCTCGACTACCTGACGCGCTATCCCTACGGCTGCGCCGAGCAGACGATGGACAGCTTCCTGCCGGACGTAATCGTGGCGCGCACCCTCGAGAAGCTCGGCGCCAAGCGTCCGCGCCCCAAGATGCTCGACCGCTACGTCAACTTCGGCCTTCAGAAGCTGCTGCGCTACCAGCACGATGATGGCGGCTGGCACTGGTGGGAGTTCGACGAGAGCGACCCGTACATCTCGGCTTACATCGTCTACGGGCTCAAGATCGCGGACGAGGCGGGCTACGTGACCGCGCGCGCGCCGATGCTGCGCGGCGTGAGCTACCTGGTGGGCGCGCTTCAGGAAGAGGACTTCCGCCAGGCCCAGGCCTACCTGCTCTGGGCGTTGGCCTACGCGAATGCGTGGGACAAAGATGCATGGGATGCCGCCATCGAGGTTGCCGCTGACCTCGAGGAGAACCGTGAGAAGCTGGACGTGTTCAGCCGCGCCAGCCTGGGGCTCGCGGTGCATTACCTCAGCCGGAGCGTCAAGGAGGAGGACCGGGAGCGCATAGCGGCGCTCGCCAGGGAGATGGCCCACGAGCTGGACGCGCTGGCCATCAAGGAGGGCATCGGCGCTCACTGGACCCCCGAGGGCCAGGCCAGGTACTCGTGGCTGAACAACGATGTCGAGGTCACCTGTCAGGTGCTGCGCCTGCTTCTGGCGGCGACGCCCGACAGCGAGAACATCCAGCCTGCCATCCGCTGGCTGATGTCAATGCGCCGCGGCAAGTCCTGGCGCTCAACCAAGGACACCGCCGCGGCCGTGCTGGCCCTCACCGCCTACCTGGAGCAGTCCGAGGAGCTGAGCCCGGAGTACAGCCTCAAGGTCCTGGTTGGTGACAAGCAGGTCGGCGAGGCCACGATGACCGAGGACGACATCTTCGCGGACGCCGAGGTCATCACGGTCTCGGCCGCCGATCTCAGCGCCGGGGACAACGTGCTGAAGATCCTCAAGGACGGCCCGGGCGTGGTCTACTGGGCGGCGCGCCTGAGCTATCTCATCCCCGCCGCGAAGGCCGTGCCAACGACGGGCGACATCGTGGTCAAGCGCACCTATCGCGTGCCGGCGGAGAACCCCGTCGAGGCCGACACCCAGCAGCCCGGCGAAGTCGTGCAGGTCACCCTGAACCTGATCGCGGGGGAGGACCTCCACTACGCTCTGCTGGAGGAGCCGATTCCGGCGGGCTGTCAGATCATCAGCGGCCAGGACGAGCCCTGGTATGAGATCTGGGATCGCCGTGAGAACTGGGACAATCGCATCATCTGGTACTTCGACTATCTGCCCAAGGGCTTGCACGAGGTGAGTTACATTCTGCGCACGGAGGCGCCGGGCCAGTACAACATCCTGCCCTCGACCGCCTCGCTGATGTACTTCCCGGAGGTGCGCGGTCACAACAAGCTGGTGCGCATGAGAGTTGCCGACGTGCAGGAGTGACGAATGCGCGGCCTTGCGCTGGCAGTCTGCGCATGCGCGGCGCTGCCGATGGCCTGGGGAGCTGAAAAAGAGCCTCAGCCCCCGAGCCTCGGCGCGCGCATGCCCGAGTTCGTGCTCTTCGATGTCGCTTACCGGCCGCACCGCCTCAGCGACGTCCAGGAGCCGGTGCTGGTGCTGAACTTCTTCGCCTTCTGGTGTGACACGTGGATTGACGAGCTGCCTCAGCTCCGCGAGCTTGCCGCGCAGCAGGATGACCTCGGCTTCAAGCTCCTCTCCATCACCGTGGACGGAGCGTGGACCGACCAGCTCGACCAGGTCTGCGGGGAAGAGGGCGTTCCCTTCCCGGTGCTCGTGGACCGCGACAGCGTTCTATCGGCCTCGCTGGGCTTGCGGCACATTCCGACCATCATGGTGCTGGACGGCCAGCGTACCGTCAGGTTCGTCTACGAGGCCTTCCCTGGCAAGCTGGTGCTCCTGCACGGCATCCGCTCCGCCCTGAGCGCCAGGGCTTCCAGCACGAGGAGTGAATGAGATGACTGACGCCACCGACCCGTACGCCCCCTATCCACCGGCCCGCGCCGTCACCAGCGGGCCGCTCTATCACTGGTTCGGCTACTACGACAAGTCGCCCTGGAGCGGCGACCAGAAGTTCATCCTGGCGATGGAGATTGACTTCATGGACCGCCCGCCCACGGGTGAGGACACGATCAAGGTGGGCCTCGTGGACCTGGAGGCGGGCACGGAGTTCCACGCTTTTGGCGAGACCCAGGCCTGGTGCTGGCAGCAGGGGACGATGCTTCAGTGGCTGGGCTATGAGCCGGATCGGCTGGTGATCCACAACTCGATCGAGGAGAATCAGTACGTCTCGGTGGTGCGGGATGTGCACACGGGCGAGAGCCGCACGCTGCCGCGCCCGGTCTACGCGGTCAGCCGCGACGGCACGCAGGCGGTCGCCGTGAACTTCGCGCGCGTCGGCCGCACGCGCCCGGGTTACGGCTACTACTGCCTGCCTGACCCGTGGGAGGGCCAGGACCATCCTGACGACGACGGCATCTGGTGGATGGACATTCGGACGGGCGAGAACCGCCTCATCATCTCGCTCGATCAGATCGTCGGCATCCGTCACGACGACACCATGGACGCGGGCGAGCATTGGTTCAACCACCTGGTGTTCTCGCCCGACGGCTCGCGCTTCATCTTCCTGCACCGGTGGGTGGCGCCTGAGTTCAAGTACCGGCACTACACGCGCATGTTCACCGCTAACCCCGACGGCAGTGACATCTGCTGCGTGGCCGACCACGACATGGTCTCCCACTTCGACTGGTGCGGCAGCGCGGACATTCTCGCTTGGGCGACGCATCGGCAGATAGGGAACAAGTACTATCTGTATCGCGACCGTTCGCCCTGGTTCACGGTGGTCGGCGAGGACGTCTTCACCTGCGACGGCCATTGCTCTTACTCGCCGGACGGGCGCTGGATACTGACCGACACCTATCCGGACGAGGAGGAGAAACGCACGCTCATTCTCTACGACACGGAGAGCGGCGCGCGCGCTGACATCGGCAGGTTCCTGTCGCCGAAGACGTACTCGGGCGAGATACGCTGCGACTTGCACCCACGCTGGAGCCGCGACGGCAAGCAGGTCTGCATTGACTCGCTGCACGAGGGCGACCGACAACTGTATGTCATTGACATTAGCGACATCGTGGGATAGTGCTCACTCCCGCCCCGCAAGCGCAGTGTCACCGATGAGAGGATGGGTGATATGAGCGAGAAGCTTCAGGTCGGGATCATAGGCGCCGGCGTGATCGCTGCGCACCATGCAAAGGCTTTCGCAGACATCGAGCGTGCCCGGGTGGCGGCAGTCTGCGACATCGAGCGCGACCGGGCGGAGAAACTCGCCGCCGAGTGCGACGGCGCAAAGGTCTTCACCGACTATGAGAAGCTCGTGGCGGACCCATCCCTCGATGCGGTCACGGTCGCCCTGCCGCCCTTCCTGCACGAGCCGGCGACGGTTGCGGCCCTGGAGGCGGGCAAGCACGTGCTGTGCGAGAAGCCCATGGCTCGCGATGCCGACGAGGCGAAGCGCATGGTCGAGGCCGCGCGAGCCACCGGCAGCCGACTGATGGTGCACTATCGTCGCCGCTACGCCGGGGATGCCCGCTATGCCACCCGGCTCATCAGCGAGGGCGCGCTCGGCCGCGTCTACTTCATCCGCTCGGTGGGCCATCGCTTTCGCGGGCGGCCTTTCGTGGACACGGACTTGGGCGAGTGGTTCAAGAGCAAGGAGCTGTCGGGCGGTGGCGTGGTCGCGGACCTGGTCGGATACGCGCTGGACCTCATTCTGGGCATCCTCGGGTTCCCGGAGATTGCCTCGGCGTACGCAGCGACGTATCAGGAGATTGAGCTGGAGCGCCAGCGCGAGCTTGGCTGTGATGTCGAGGAGTTCGGCACGGGCCTCTTCCGGCTGGCCGATGGCGCGACCATCTACCTTGAGCAAGCCACCGCGGCGAACACAGCGGGCCTCGGCGAGGGGCTCGAGTTCTTTGGCTCGGAGGCCGGGATGACCCTGGGTCCGCTGACCATCACGCGCGCGGACAAGGAGGGCAAGGCGGTCAGCGAGACCCCTGAGCTACCGGCAGACCCCCAGCGAGTTGGGAGTGTCGGGCCGGTCCGTCAGTTCGTTGACGCGCTGCTTGACGGGAAGCCCTTCGAGATCTGCTCGGGGTACGAGGGCTACCTGGTTCAGCGGGGCATTGACGCCATCTACGAGTCGGCGGCGACGGGCCACGAGGTCCCGGTCGGCCCGCCCGACCTGCCACCGGCTGCTGACTGACGCGCTGAGCATACGCCGGACTTCACGCCGCGGAGCGCCAGGGCCGAGCCGCAGCGAATATGGATGGAGGGGCGCGGCTTTGGGTCTGCCCCCACCTGGCAGCCGCCGGGGTTGGAGCCGGTTTCAAAACCCACCGTAGGGCGGGCTTCCAGCCCGCCAATGCCGTTCGCGGAGGATATGAGACAGCTTCTAGCACCTCCCGGCGCAGGGCTTGCCCTGCGCGCTGTCGTGGTACGACTTGAGTCGTTCTCTGCGGTCTGCCTTTGCCGTTACGCCAACCGAATGAGACCGAACACGATGAGCTTCCTCAGCCACGAGCAGATCGAGCGCATGAACGAACTGAGCCTGGGCCTGCTGGAGGAGGTGGGCCTGCGCATAGACCACCCGCAGGTAGCCGGGCGGCTTCTGGCCGCCGGCTGCCGGGAGCTGCCCAAGGGCAGGATCGCCTTCCCGCGCCAACTCGTTGCTGACTGCCTGGCGCAGTGCCCGCGGACCGTGCGCCTGGCTGGCACCAACGGCCAAGCGGCTGACATCTCGGCGGGCGGGCCGACGGTCTTCTGGCCGGGCAACGCGCTGTATTTCATCGAGGACTCGCGTTCGCGCGCGATCACCGAGGATGACTTCATCAAGTTGACGCGGGTGGCCGGCGCGCTCGACAATGTGCAGGCGATGGTGGGGCCCGCCATCTCGGAGTTGCTGCCGCAGTACCGCGACTTCGTGGCCTGCCGCATCATGGCCCAGCACACGGG
>CBFDBV010000327.1:0-5678 GCA_965603135.1 uncultured bacterium | reverse complement strand
GCCGCCTGGTACATAAACGCCTCCAGCCGCGTCTGATCCGTGGACTGCTCGTTCCCGTCGTAGACCATGTTCAGGAACGGGAAGTGGCCGTTCTCGGTGCGGACCCGCTTCAGGATGGCGTGCGACACCGTCCCCGGCATGCACGTGAACGGCATCACCGCCACCACCCCATGCAGGCCCTTCCGCGCGAAGTCCACCGCCTTGCCCACCGTCATTATCGCCTCACCCTCGAAGCTGCAATGCACGTATGGTGAGGCCATCTCCAGCACCTCAGGGGTCGGCGGCTCGTAGGCGTTACGCAGGAACCCCTCGAAGGGCTTGGTCAGCGCGTGCTCATCGCGCGTCATCACCCAGTCCTCGATCCGGTTCTTGAGAATCAGCTTGTGGTTACCCTCGAGCCTGGCGCGCATGGCGCGCCGGAAGTTCCGGTACAGGAACCACTCGAAGACCGGCGCGGTCCAGACCTCGCCCCCCAGCTCCTGAATCTTGGCGATCAGGTCCTGATTGCTGAAGCGGTTGGCGCGAATGTAGAACTCGCCCGCCAGCCCGATGACCGGCTTCGGCTCCGACCTGTTCACGGGCACGCTCTCGAAGCGCACGCGCGAACGCTCCAGCGCCGCGACGAGGTCATCGCGCTCGCGCGTGGCGTTGCAGATGTCCTCGACGCTGTGCTGGTATGCCCGGTCCGCCGCCCCCGGCTCGGTCTCATAAGGCCGCGTCTCCAGCACCGCCTTCATCAGCACGTCCACGGCGACGAGCCCGCGCCAGGAGATGCGCAGGAAGTCCCGCCCCACGATGCCCAGGTCGTCGAAGAAGTGCGCCCCCTGGTGCGGCGCATAGATGGGAACATCCTCGTAGCCTATGTCATCGAGCACCATCCGTTGCAGCGTGTTGTACTGGCCGAAGCGGCAGGGGCCACCCGACCCGCCCATGAAGAACGCGTACTTGTCGCGGTCGAAGTCCGGCTGCTTGGTGAACTTGACCATGTCGCCGGTGGTCACGATGGCGGGGAAGCACTCCTTGCCGCTGGTGTGCTTGCGGCCCCACTCCAGCGTCTCCTCATCCGGCTCGGGCAACACCTCTGCCGGCATCCCGCAGGCGTGGAAGCCGGCGGCGAGGGCGTACGCGTGGTCGCTCATGTTGGGGATGAGCATCGTGCGCGTGGAGCCTGAGGCGATGCCCAGCGGGCGCAAGTACCGACCGGCCTCGAACTCCCTCTCCCTCGTGGCCTCCAGGGAGTCCAGGAAGGCCTCGCAGCGAGTTATCATGCCCGCGTCCGCCGAGTGCTCGTCTACCTCGATGATGAGGGTGGGCTTCGCGCCCACGCGCTCGCGGAAGAAGTGTATGATGAACGAGTCCGGCCCGCAGCCGAAGTTCGTCAGATACAGCGCGAACAGCCGCTCATCCTCGGCGATGATCTCCGCCGCGCTCAGTATCTTCTGCCCGTAGCGCCAGTACATATTGAACCAGTCGTGCGGCAGCTCCACCTCGCCCAGCGGCAGGAAGTCCATCGGGATCGCAAGCATCCCCATCTTGCGCAGCTTCTCAGGGATTTGCAGGTTCGCGCCCGGATCACAGCCGTTGTACGAGCGGCTGACGATGACGATCGCGCGCTGGTCCGGGCCCAGGCTATCGAGCACCTCGCCACCGCGCTGCTCGAGGCTGCGCTCGAACTCCTCGAGGGCCTGCTCGGCCACCTCCAGCGCGAGGCGCAGCTCTCGCTTGCTCTTGCCCAGCGCGTCGCCGATCCCCGCCAGCGCCTGCACGCGGTGCTTGACCCCGTGCTCCAGGTATATCTGCGGCTCCAGGAGCTGCACATCGTACTCGCCGAAGTTGATGGCGGACTTGAGATAGTACGGCGTGCTCTGGATGTACGGGCACACGAAGCTGTCGGTCATCTCCTCTTCGGGGCGCCTCAGGTTGATGACGCTCGGCAGGAAGAGGTAGTCAATCTCCTTGTTCTCCAGCAGGTCGAGCACGTGCCCCAGGTTGACCTTCGTCGGGAAGCAGGTCTCGGCGACCGAGCGCTCGGCACCGCCATGCACGATGCGCTTGTTGGTGGGCGAGGAGAGCACCACCTTGCAGCCTAGCTCGCTGAAAAACGCCTGCCAGAAGGGGTAAAGCTCGAAGAACAACAGCGCCCTGGGGATACCCACGCGCGGCGCGTCCTCGGGCAGCTCCCCGCTCGGCTCGTATGAGTGCAGCAGCATCTGCTCCCGCTCTTTGAACAGGTCGGGGATGCCCGCGCCTTTGTCGGTGCCCCGGTCCACGTCGTACTTCCCGCACCGGCTCCCGTAGTACAGCGGCTCCTCGCCCTCGATGATGACCTTGTTGATCTCGCAGTGGTTCGGGCAGTCCTGGCACTCGAAGCTCTCGATGGTGTACTTCACGTCGCTCAGGTCGAAGCCCCTGAACTTGCTGCCCTCGCCGCGGTCCTGCTCGCGGGCGATGAGCGCGCAGCCGATGGCGCCGGTGTTCTCGTTGTGCGGGGGGACTGTGATGGGCTTGCCGGTCACCATCTCGAAGGCCGCGACCGTCGCCCTATTGAAGGCCGTCCCGCCCTGGAAGAAGATGTTGTCCCCGACGCGCCGGTCCTCCACCACGCGGTTGAGATAATTGTACACGATCGAGTACGCCAGCCCCGCCACCAGGTCCGGCGTCTCCACGCCCGCCTGCTGGTGCTTGAGCAGCTCCGACTCCATGAACACGGTGCAGCGCTCGCCCAGGTCGGCGGGCGCCTCCGAGGACAGGGCCAGCTCCGCGAACTCCTCCTCGATGCTGATGCCCAGCTTTTCGGCCTGCTCCTCGAGGAAGGAGCCGGTCCCGGCGGCGCAGACCTTGTTCATCGTGAAGTCCACGACCACGCCGTTGTCGAGGCTGATGTACTTGGAGTCCTGCCCCCCTATCTCGAAGATGGTGTCCACGCTGGGATCGAGATAGACGGCCCCGCGCGCCTGGGCGGTGATCTCGTTCTTGACCACGTCCCCGCCGATGAAGTCGGCGATCAGGTAGCGCCCCGAGCCGGTGGTGCATGCGTGTCGCACCTCCACGATGTCACCGACCGCCTCCCCGGCGGACTTGAGCGCCCGCCGCACCGCCTCTATGGGCGCGCCGGCGGTCATCAGGTACTCCTTGTGCAGCACGCGGCCCTCGGCATCCATCACCACCAGGTTGGTGCTGATCGAGCCCACGTCCACGCCCAGGTAGGCGGGCACTCGCTCGCCGGGCGCGACTTCCGGCCGATGCACCTCCACCTCATGAATCACCGACTTCTCCAGGCGTAGCGGCTTCAGCCGTGCCTTGCGCGCCTCGGCGCCGACGTGCTCCTCAAGCTCCCCCAGCCGCGAGAAGTCGGCCCGCGCCATCTCCGACCTCCCCGCCCGCAGCACCGCCCCGATCGCCCCCATCGCCGCGAAGTGCTCGGGGATCACGAGCTGCTCATCCTCCAGCTCGTACACATCGCGGATCGCGCGCACGATCCCCCGGTTCGCGGCCACGCCGCCCTGGAAGGACACTGGCGGCTCCAGCTCCTCCGCCGACCCCACGGTGCTCTTGAAGTTGCGCACCAGCGCGTAGCACAGCCCGCCCACGATGTCCTTGGTGGGCGTGGCCATCTGCTGGAGGTGGATCATATCGCTCTTGGCGAACACCGAGCAGCGCCCCGCCACGCGCGGTGGCGACTCGCTTTCCAGGGCTATCTCCCCGAAGTCCTCGATGGACAGCCCGAGCCGGCTGGCCTGCTGATCCAGGAACGAGCCGGTGCCGGCGGCGCACATCGCGTTCATCGCGAAGTCCGCGACCTCAACTTCGCGAGCCCGTTCTGAAACCACCCGTAGGGCGGGCTTCCAGCCCGCCAATGCCGGCCGCGGGGGTTCTGAGTCCACTTCCCGCCCCTCGCCCGGTCGCAGGAAGATGAGTTTGGAGTCCTCGCCCCCGATCTCGATGATGGTGCGCACTTGCGGGTGGAGGGTGCCTGTGGCGGTGGCCTGCGCGACGACCTCGTTGACGAACTGTGCGTTGATGATGTCCGCGACGAGGCGCCCGCCGCCACCGGTCGCGGCCACGCCGAGGATGTTCTCCTCGCCGAGCCGCCCGGCGGCCTCCCGCAGGGCGCTACCCGCGACGCGGATGGGCTGGCCGTGGTGCCGCAGGTATTGCTCCTCCAGCACCTGGCCATCCTCGTCCATCACCACCAGGTTGACGCTGACGGAGCCCACGTCAATTCCCAGGTAGTACTTGTTGCTTTCAGACATCGTCGGCCTTACCTCTTTATCCGTCTTCCCTGCTGCGACGAAGACACTAGCGCGGCCGACGGGTGCCGGCCACGCAGGCCAAGTATACACCAAAGGAGCTTCGCTGGCAATTCTCTCGCCCCCGGCGCGTGCCGTCCGCCGTTGCCGTATGCCGTATGGAGGGGCCGGGCTTCAGCTCGGCCCACGCGGTGTGCCGTTGGAGATGCCGGCCCCCGCGCCGGCCTGTGCCGTTGCCGTTGGAGAGGCCGGAGGACACGCTCCACTGTCCGGCCTGAGCTGTCCTGTCGCCCGAAGCCCCCACCTGGGGCAGGTCGTACGCGCTGGGCCGTGGAAGGGTCGCCCGCTGTTGACCGAAGACGCAGGGAGGCTGAACATGCCGCTTCAGATATCGTTGTATACGCTGCTGGCAAACCAGGTATCGCTGGAGGAGGCGGTGGACTTGGCCGCGGGCGCGGGCTTTGATGCGGTGGACATTCGCCAGCGCGAGGATGGCGTGCACATTATGCCCGACATCGCCGACGAGGAGGCCGCGCAGGTCCGCCAACGCGTTGAGGACGCGGGCCTGCACGTCTCCGGCCTGACCACGTACTGGGAGATCGGCCTCGTTGACGAGAGCGCGGCGGCCGAGGAACTCGCCAGGCTCCAACGCTCTATGCGCACCGCCGTAGCCCTCGGCGCCGGGTTCATCCGCGTCTCGGGGCCGGACCTTGATAAGCAGGCGGGCTACGAGGCGACGCGCGCGGCCTTTCGCGAGCAGTGGCAGTGCGTCGGCGACATGGCTGATGAGCTGGGTCTGGTCGTCACCGTCGAGCAGCACGGTGGCCGCCTCACCGCCTCCGCCGGGCAGTGTCTGGATTTGATGCGCGGCCTGGAGCGCGACAGCCTCGGCGTGGTCTTCGACCCGGGCAATGCGGTGAGCGAGGGTTTCGAGCGGCCGTGGGTGCAGGTGCGGATGTTGGCGGGTTGGATCAAGGCGGTGCACGTGAAGAACCGCATGCCGGCGGCGGGCGAGCCCGGCGAGCACGAGCGGTTAGCGGGCGGCAACGTGCGCATTGACGAGGGCGTGTTGAACTGGCCGCTGCTCGCGGAGGAGTTGGCGGCTATCGGCTACGCGGGTTATCTCACCTGCGAGGACTTCGCCGAGTTCGATTCGCTCGAGGAGAAGTTCGCCTGGGACGCGGACTATCTGCGCCGCCTGGCGGACGCGTTTGATTGAGCGCCGCGGCGCGCCCTCCTGGCCGTCAAGGCCTCCCGGCGTGCCACCAGACGGCTGGGCTGCTCAAGGCTCTGGCGATAGTCCCCAACTGCTCGCCATGGGTAATGCGGTGGCGAGAGATAGGAGATGGCGGCGGCGCGAAATCGGTAGTTGCGCGCACAGCGCGCAACTCGGTTTCGCGCCAAGCGGGCTGGCCGAGACGCTGACGC